>JBBRVM010000477.1:0-3373 GCA_038246865.1 Burkholderiales bacterium | reverse complement strand
CACCTGCTGGCCATCGAGGGTCTGCCCAAGCGCATCATCGAGCGCATTCTTGACACTGCCGAGAGCTTCGTTGGTGTCAACGAACGCGAAGTCAAGGTCGTGCCGCTGTTGCGTGGCAAATCAATCTTCAATATCTTCTTCGAAAATTCCACCCGCACACGAACAACGTTCGAGATTGCGGCCAAGCGCCTGTCGGCGGATGTCGTGAACCTTGATGTTGCCCGCTCCAGCACCAACAAGGGCGAGACGATTCTCGACACCATCGCGAACTTAACCGCAATGCACGCGGATATGTTCGTCGTGCGTCACGCCGAGAGCGGCGCGCCGTATCTCATCGCGCAACATGCAGCACCGCATGTGCATGTGGTCAACGCGGGAGATGGCCGCCATGAGCATCCGACGCAGGGCCTGCTCGATGTATTCACTATCCGCAAATACAAAAAGGACTTCACCCGTTTGACCGTTGCTATCGTCGGCGACGTCCTGCATTCGCGCGTCGCCCGCTCGCAGATTCATGCATTGACCACGCTCGGCGTGCCGGAAGTGCGCGTGATTGGGCCGCGAACACTGTTGCCCGCTGATATCGAACGGCTTGGCGTGCGCGTGTTCACTTCGCTTGAAGAAGGGCTCAAAGGCGTCGACGTAGTCACCATGCTGCGCTTGCAGAACGAGCGCATGACGGGCGCGTTGCTGCCTTCGGCGAGTGAATACTTTTCGCGCTACGGTCTGACGCCGCAGAAACTGGCACTCGCTAAACCGGACGCCATCGTGCTGCATCCCGGCCCGATGAATCGCGGCGTAGAAATCGATTCCGCAGTCGCCGACGGCAAGCAGGCCGTCATCCTTCCGCAGGTCACTTACGGCATCGCAGTGCGCATGGCCGTGATGGCGATTTTGTCGGGGAGCACACGATGAAGATCGCTATTCGCAGGGGTCGCGTCATCGATCCGGCGTCGAACTTCGACGCACAAGCCGATGTCTTCATCGCCGCCAGCAAGATCGTGGCGGTTGGCGAACAACCCGCCGACTGGCATAGCAATCGCGACATCAACGCCGAAGGCTGCATCGTCGCGCCCGGACTGGTTGATCTCGCGGTCCACGTTAAACGTGGAACGCTTGCAACGGAGCTGGCCGCAGCGGCGGCAGGTGGCGTCACCAGCATGGTCTGCTCGCCGGACACTGATCCCGTACTTGACGAGCCCGGCCTGGTGGACATGCTGCGACTACGCGCGCAGTCGTTTCACGGCACCCATCTGTATCCACTCGGCGCGTTGACCAAGTCGCTGGCGGGCGTTCAGCTCGCAGAAATTTCCAAGCTCGCGCAAGCCGGTTGTGTGGGGTTCTCACAAGCCGATCGCGCCGTGCTCGACACGCAAGTGTTGCTGCGCGCGATGCAATACGCTGCGACGTTCGACTACTCGGTATGGCTGCAACCCGAGGATTTGCATCTGGCAAACAATGGCGTCGCTCATGAAGGCGAAGTCGCCTCCCGCTTGGGGCTTGCGGGCATTCCGTCCAGCGCAGAAATCATCGCACTGGCAACCCACATCGAACTCGCGCGGGTGACCGCCGTTCATCTGCACGTCTGCCGCGTATCCACCGCAGAAGGCGTTGCGCTGATTCGCGCAGCCAAGTCCAGTGGCCTGAAAATCACCGCCGATGTCGCCATCAATCACCTGCATCTCATTGATCTCGACATCGGAAATTATGATTCGAACTATCGCCTTTCGCCGCCGCTGCGTTCCTCGCGCGACCGCGACGGACTGCGCGCGGGCGTGATTGATGGCACCATTGACGCCATCGTCTCCGACCATACCCCGCGGCAGGATGACGCCAAGCAGGTGCCGTTCGGCGAAGCTGCACCGGGCGCGACAGGGCTTGAAACCTTGCTGTCACTGACGCTACGCTTCGCAGAATCCGCGCGCATTCCGATCCACGATGCCCTCGCACGTGTTACCCATCACGCAGCTCAAGCGGCAAAGCTCGACGCAGGACGTTTGGCGGTGGACTCCGTCGCGGATGTATGCGTGTTCGATCCCGGCGCATACCGCCTGATTAATAAAGCTGGATTCAAAAGCGCAGGCAAGAATTCCCCGTTTCTTGGCTATGAATTGCCCGGCGTGGTGAGAGCGACTGTGACAGCGGGGCATCTCGCGTTTGAGGCGGCGGCGTAGCTCGTTTTTGTATCTAAAATTCGATCCGCACGAGGATGACGGGTTTTAAGCCCCAGTCGGTGCGGTTAGGCTGTTCCCGCGTTTTCCGCGAAAATCAGCGTCCACGAGAAAACAACGAAAACGGGTAACCCGTCCAAACGCCTATGTCCTGGTTAGACAAAATCATCCCCGGTGCCAACAAGACAGACGGCGCATTCAAGCGTGGCGTTCCAGAGGGCCTTTGGCTCAAATGCCCATCGTGCGACGCGGTGCTCTACACGACCGACGTAGAGAAAAACCAGCACGTCTGCATGAAGTGCGATTTCCACATGCGGATCAACGCACGCACCCGGCTGAACGGCCTGCTCGACGAAGCGGGGCGAAAAGAGATTGGCGCGGACGTATTGCCGATTGATTCCCTCAAATTCAAGGACAGCAAAAAGTACCCGGATCGGTTGCGGCAGGCCACGGAGGCAACCGGCGAAACCGATGCACTGGTGGTGATGCAGGGCGCAATTGACAAGGTGCCCGCGGTCGTTGCCTGCTTTGAGTTTGAGTTTATGGGCGGATCGATGGGCTCGGTCGTAGGTGAGCGTTTCGCGCGCGGCGTGGATGCCGCGATCAAGGCGAAATGCGGTTTTGTGTCTGTTGCGGCTTCGGGCGGCGCGAGGATGCAGGAGGGTATGGCCTCGCTGTTGCAAATGGCGAAAACCACGTCCCGGTTGGCTGAGCTGGCTGAGAAAAAGTTGCCTTATATCAGCGTGTTGACCGACCCGACGATGGGCGGTGTGTCGGCGAGTTTTGCCTTTGTGGGCGATATCGTGATCGCTGAACCGGGTGCGCTCGTTGGTTTCGCCGGGCAACGGGTAATTGAGCAGACCGTGCGCGAAAAGCTGCCGGTAGGCTTTCAGCGCGCCGAATTTTTGCTCGACCACGGCGCGATTGATCTCATCGTGGATAGACGCGAGATGAAGGCGACATTGGCGAAATTGCTGAGTGCGCTGCATTAGATTGAGCTACAGCTTCTTGATGAAAGCGCCGCTGCATTGGGGCTGCTTCTGCATATCGCTAATAGTTGACCTATGGCGATTTGAGGCGTTAGCCCCTGTAAAAAGGTCGTTCTGTGATGAAGTTGTTGATTCTTGTAGGAGCGGCTTTAGCCGCGAAAACGGTTATTCGCGGCTAAAGCCGCTCCCACAAAACGCTGCCTTTTCGCGACT
>JBBRVM010000476.1:0-3393 GCA_038246865.1 Burkholderiales bacterium | reverse complement strand
GTCGAGGTTAAGCAAGGTCCCTACGCCGGGGATCAGGACAAGACGCGGTTCAGCCCCGTCGCGGCAGAGCTGATCGTGATGAAGGACGCATGATGATTCCAGTAAATGAACCCCTATTGGACGGCAACGAAAAGAAATACCTGAACGAGTGCATCGACACTGGTTGGATTTCCTCAGAAGGGCCGTTCATCCGTCGCTTTGAGGAAGAGTTTGCCGCTACCGTTGGGCGCCGGCATGCAATTGCTGTGGCCAATGGCTCGATGGCGTTGGACGCTGCCGTCGCCGCGCTTGGGTTCAGTCCGGGCGACGAGGTACTGCTACCGTCTTTCACAATCATCTCGTGTGCGGCCGCTATCGTGCGCGCTGGGGCGGTCCCAGTGGCGATTGATGCCGATCCCTTGACCTGGAATATGGACGTCTCACTGATAGAGGCGTGCATTACGCCGCGCACCAAGGCGATCATGGTGGTCCACATTTATGGCCTGCCTTGCGACATGGATCCCATCCTTGCTTTGGCGAAAAAACATGGTTTGCGGGTGATAGAGGATGCAGCCGAGATGATTGGCCAGACTTACCGAGGGCGCCCTTGCGGTAGTTTTGGAGATCTAAGCACCTTCAGCTTTTACCCGAACAAGCATATAACCACAGGTGAAGGCGGCATGATCGTCACCGACTCCGATGCCTTGGCAGAAAAATGTCGTGGTCTGCGCAACCTGTGCTTCATTCCTGAGCGGCGTTTCGTGCACGAAGAACTTGGATGGAATATGCGGATGACCAATCTGCAGGCGGCACTTGGCGTCGCGCAGCTGGAGCGCTTGTCGACTTTCGTCGAGCGCAAACGCGCGATGGGTGCGCTTTATACCGAACTACTTACGGGTACGCCGGGGCTGCAATTGCCGCTGTCTCAGACGGCGTACGCACAGAACATTTACTGGGTGTACGGCATCGTTCTAGATGACGCTCTTGATTTTGACGCCAAGGAAGCCATGCGCCGGCTGACTGATGCTGGTGTCGGTACGCGACCCTTCTTTTGGCCGATGCACGAGCAGCCTGTGCTGCGCCGCATGGGTCATTTCTCGGATGCGAATTGCCCAATCGCTGAGCGCATCGCACGTCGGGGCTTCTACATCCCTAGCGGCCTGGCATTGACGGTAGATCAAATTCATGCTGTGGCAAAAACCGTTCGCGAGGTCATTCGATGAGCAATAGATTTGGACACTATTCCCAGTACTATGACCTGCTCTACGCCGACAAGGACTACGCCGGTGAAGTTAGCTACATCCGCGCACTGATTGATGAGCATGGTGCGCAATCGCATGGCTGCTTGCTCGAACTGGGGTGTGGCACCGGCATTCACGCAAACCTTCTGGCAGCGCAGGGGCTGGACGTCCTGGGCGTGGACATGAGCCTTGACATGCTCGTTAGTGCGCGAGAAAGGGCGAAGGCGGCGGGGCATGCCGTGGCGCGGCTAGCCTTCGAGCCGGGCGATGCGCGCAGCTTCCGCACGCCGCGCCGCTTCGATGTTGTTGCCTCGCTGTTCCATGTCCTGAGTTACCAGACCACTGAGTCTGATCTACAAGCCATGATGCAAACTGCCGCCGTTCATCTCGATGCTGGTGGACTGTTCGTGTTCGATTTTTGGTACGGCCCTGCCGTGCTATGGCAGCGCCCGGCAGTGCGCGCCAAACGTCTGTCCAACGATCGCATCGTAGTGACGCGGTTGGCAGAGCCGGTCGTCCACGATGACATCAACGTCGTTGATGTCAACTATTCGGTCTTTGTCCAAGATCGTGCCAGCGGACAAACGCAAGAAATCAAGGAAACCCACCGCATGCGCTACTTGTTCCTGCCCGAGATAGATCGGTTGCTCGGCGATAACGGTTTCGAGCGTGTTGGTACGGAGGAGTGGATGACACGTAAGGCCCCCTCGATCGATTCTTGGGGTGTATGCGTGGTTGCAAGGAAAAAATGATAGTGCACCGTTAATGACCACTTCACCCGTCTCCGTCCCATTTCAATTGGGTCTGTACCTTGGTGTCGCGCCGCGAGCAGGCGGCATGTTTCAGTATGCACAATCGGTATTAGAAGCGCTCTCGCGGCTGGATGAACGCTATGTGGTAACAATTGCCTACAGCGACACCGATTGGGCACCGGTCCTTGCACGTTTCGGGTTGGTCGGCCACTGTTTGCGCTACGCTCGCATAGGCCAGCGCTTGGCTGATGCCGCGATGGCCCTGCGACTGCATGGCTCCATTAGTCGCAGACTAGGGCGGGTGTTCAACCCGTTAGTGCGAGAGCTACTTGATTTGCATTGCGATGCCTGGATCTTTCCGGCGCAGGAATCGCTGAGTTATCAGGTTCCGGTGCTTTCAATCGGCACAATCCACGATCTGATGCACCGCTACGAACCGTCGTTCCCCGAGGTCAGTTCGCGCTTGCGCTACGGCATACGTGAGCATCGTTTCCGCAATATCGCCCGGTATTGCAACGTCGTTCTCGTCGATTCGAACGTTGGTCGCCAGCATGTCGTCGAAAGCTACGGCGTGCCCACAAGCAAGATCTGCCCGCTCCCTTATGTAGCGCCAAGCTACCTAAGTACCTCTCGTGAGCGATCTGATTTTGATGCACATTACGCTCTTCCAGCACGTTTCCTGTTCTACCCCGCCCAGTTTTGGCCTCACAAGAATCATTTGCGGCTGCTCGATGCGGTACAGATCGCCTTGCGACAGCATCCGGACATGTTCCTAGTCTTGAGCGGCGGCAAGGGCTATTCGTATGCCCAGGTGCGAGACCACGCCCAGACACTAGGTTTGGAGGAGCGGGTACGCTTCGTTGGCTATGTACCAGACGCAGATCTGCGGGGCTTCTATACCCGCGCCCGCGCGTTAGTGATGCCGACCTTCTTCGGGCCGACTAACATCCCGCCATTGGAAGCCCTGTCAACTGGATGCCCGGCGATCGTCTCGGGCATCTATGGAATGCCCGAGCAGTCAGGCGACGCAGCTTTGTACTTTGATCCAAGGAGCGCCTCCGACATGGCTGAGTGCATCGCACGCGTCTGGGCCGACGACGCGCTGGCGACCGAGATGGCGCGCAAGGGTTTGGAACGCAGTCGCAGCCAGGGCCAGAAACAATTTGACAGCCGCCTCGCAGAAATTCTTGAAGCTGTTCTCAGCAACCGCGTCTGAAGTTACTTCTTCAGCATTTTGTAAAACAATGGAATTACCGCGTGAGAAGCTATTGTGAAAATATCAGTGATTACTGTTGCATACAACAGTGCAAAAACCATCGTGGACACCCTGGATTCTGTTGCTGCGCAAACTTATTCAAATATTGAGCATATTGTGGTTGACGGTGCATCTACAGACGCGACACTTGCGCTCGTTCGCAATC
>JBBRVM010000475.1:0-3395 GCA_038246865.1 Burkholderiales bacterium | reverse complement strand
CTCGGCCGCGGTCTGCGCGTCAAGCACCGGGTTTTTGAAGAAGCTTCCGGCGTTGCCGATGACAGCGGGATCAGGCAGCCTACTAGAGCGAATGGCGATCACTGCGCGCGATACGTCCATCGCGGTCGGCGCGGAAACGCCGGCCCGTTGCAACTCGGTTTTGACATCGCCGTAATCGATATGTGCCGTGAAATTTCTCGACAACCGGAAGCGCACGCGCAAGATGGCATATTGATCGCGCTGACCTTCGTGCAGGCGCTTGAACACGCTATCGCGATAGCCAAACTGACAATCGGCATTGCGAAATTCGCGATGCTCTCCAGTGCGCGTATCAATCGCGGTGACGCTGTCAAGCAGATCACCCGTTTCAACCCCGTACGCGCCGACGTTTTGCACCGGTGCGGCACCGACAAACCCAGGAATTAGCGAGAGATTTTCCAGTCCGCTCAAACCCCTCGCCAGCGTCCACATTACAAAGGCATGCCACGGCTCACCGGCCATTGCTTCCACCAGCACGGTGTTGCCTTCGTCGAATACGATTCGCGCACCGCGCAACGCGATTTGCAGCACCGGGGCTTCGATGTCTTGTGTGAGCAACAAATTACTACCGCCACCGAGCAAAAACGGTGGCGTCGCCTTGCCGCTACGAGCACACCAGTCCATGAGCGCGGCCTCCGTCGAAACGGTGGCAAATTGCCGTGCGGTTGCGTTGACACCGAACGTATTGAACGCGGCAAGCGGAAAGTCGCGAAGGAAGTGCAAAGCTGCGTCGGAAGTTACGGAACTATGGTGTGAGGTCTGCAGGAATGCCGTTCGGAAACGCTTTTTTTAGCTTCGCATTGATTTCTTCAATTCGATGCGGCGGGCTCGGATGCGAACTTTGAAACTCAGGGTTGCGCGAGCCGCCGGATGCCTTCTCAAGAATCTGCATGACGCGAATCATCGCGCGCGGATCGTAGCCCGCTTCCGACATCAGGCGCAGCCCGAGCGCGTCAGCTTCCAGTTCGTCGTCGCGACCGTACTTGAGCATCGTCATCTGACCCACCATCTGCCCAATTTGCGCGGCGTTCATCGAACCCGAGCCCATGGCGAACGCGCCGGTGAGGCCTTGCGTCAACTGATTTTTGGCGATTTGTTCGGCGCTGTGGCGCGCAAGAACATGCCCGACCTCGTGCCCGAGCACGCCGGCGAGCTGGCCTTCGGTTTCCAGTCTCGACAGCAACGACATGGTGATGAAAATCTGTCCGCCCGGTAATGCAAAGGCATTGACCGTACGCGGATCGGCAAGCAGGTGGAACTTGAACGGATAGCCGGATTTGGCGGCTACCGATTGCGCGACGACCTTCGCTCCGACTTGCGAAACCAGCGCGCGCGCGCGCCCATCCTGCGACAGCCCCCCCATCTGCTGCGCCATCTGCGGGGCCGATTGCAGGCCCATCGCGACCTCGTCCTTCAAGGACAAGCCGCCAATGTGCTGCTTCTCGCCGGTGATCGGGTTCACCGCCGACGAACCGAAGTAAGAGAACAGCGAAAACGCCGCCACGACGAGCGCGATGATGAGCTGAATTTTGTTCATGATTCGTGCGCCTCCCTAGCGTCGATAGATGGAACGACGATCCCGCTCCAGCGATTCATAAATGCCGCCGCACAGCGCACCAAACACCACATGCAGGCCGACCATAAACCAGCTTCGGTAGTGGTAGAACTCAGGGAAAAATCGGCTCATGCTGTACGTGTTGATTGCGTACAGCGCCAGGCCGAACAGTCCGCCACCAATCAGGCCGACCCAGAAGCCCCAGCGGTGCAGCGTGAACGAAATGATGAACGCGAAGACGAGACCGAGCCCGAGGTGCACAGCGCAACCAGCGATGAGTGCGGTGGTGTTTGGCGTCAGATCCGGGTCGAGCGCGCCGCGCCCTAGGACGATCGTCGCCAGCAGTCGCGGAAGGCCGAAAGCGTTTTCGTTCAAAAACTGCAAAACGCCCATACCCAGCAGGAGGCTTAAGACCGCAGCGATGAGGCCGGCAATCGTTGCCGCGCGTTTGTCCATGTGACCGCTCCCGTAGTTATTCGGTTTTTTGTTGCAACGATTGTAAGCTTGCGCTATGACCGCATACTAATAAGGATTGTGCAATTTTTTACGGAGCTGATTCATGGGATTTTTCGGAAAATCAACCCCAATGGTGAGCGCGGCGGACGCGCTGCCGGGACGTACACAGGCGATCACCGTATCGCGTAAGCACTTCGCCAACGGCAACGATATCGTTGCGCCGTTCCCCGCAGGGATGCAGCTAGCGCAGTTCGCCATGGGCTGCTTCTGGGGCGCAGAGCGTGAGTTCTGGGAGCAGGCGGGCGTCTACTCCACGGCAGTCGGCTACGCCGGTGGCTTCACGCAGAACCCGACGTATCAGGAAACCTGCACCGGACGCACGGGGCACACCGAGATGGTGCTCGTCGTGTATGACCCCGGCAAAGTGAGCTACGAGCAATTGCTGAAGGTGTTCTGGGAAGCGCACGATCCGACGCAGGGCATGCGGCAGGGTAACGACACCGGCAGCCAGTATCGCTCAGCGATTTATTGCTACACGCCCGAACAGCGTGCTGCCGTTCAGGCGACCAAGGCGCAGTTTCAGACCGCGTTAACGGCGCGCCGCCTGGGCCAGATCACCACCGAAATTCTGGGCGGAAAACCGGGTGAAGCCACGCCGCTTTTCTTCTATGCGGAGGAATATCACCAGCAGTACCTCGCCAAAAATCCGGACGGATATTGCGGGTTGGCGGGCACGGGGGCGGTGTGTCCTTTGCCGACCGGGGTTACGGTCGCGGCTTAGCTCTCGCCGTAGGACTAAGCGGCGGGAAGTGCCCGCCCTTCCAACACGGTTAAGCGCGCCCGCCACAGGTAGCATTTCGGTCATGAGCACAGAAAATTTCCGCATCGGCGTCGATCTCGGCGGCACCAAAATCGAGGCCGTCGCGCTCGCCCAGGGCGGCGCGATTGTGTGGCGTGAGCGAGTGCCCACGCCCAAGCTTTCCGCCGACGCGATTTATGACGCCATTACTTGGCTCGTGGGGCGTTGCGAGACGTCAATCAATGCAACCGCGACTGTTGGCATCGGTACGCCAGGTTCTCTGTCACCGAAGACCGGGTTGCTGCGTGGCTCGAACACCGTCATGCTCAACGGTCAACCGGTTAAAGGGGCGCTTGAATCACGTCTCAAGCGCGAGGTGCGAATGGCCAATGATGCCAATTGTTTCGCGCTGTCGGAGGCGGTCGACGGGGCTGGAAAAGGGGCGGAAAGTGTCTTCGGCGTGATCCTCGGCACGGGCGTTGGCGGCGGCATCGTCATCGACGGGAAAATCGTCAATGGCCTGCATGCGATTGGCGGCGAGTGGGG
>JBBRVM010000474.1:0-3402 GCA_038246865.1 Burkholderiales bacterium | reverse complement strand
CTGGTCAATACCGTTAGTCACGCGCGCCGGGAATCTGGGATCGAACGCATACATGCGATTGTCGGCGGTCTGCACTTGCTGAACGCGTCAGCCGATCGGCTTGAACACACAACGCGTTTCCTCGTCGACTGCGCCCCAGATTACTTGATCCCATGCCATTGCACGGGTCAGCACATCGTGACGCAACTACAACAGATTTTCGGAACGGATAGAGTGCAACCGGGACGAGCCGGGCAAAGATTCGAATTGGGCTAGCGCCAACTTACCCACCACCACCCTTATGGGAAGTTTGACCATGGTCAGTCCGATGAAGGCGCAACCCCCTGTGTCAGACTAGTTGTCGCCTCTAAATAGTCGTTTGTAGGTTGCCGCGAAGCGGCGGTTTACAAGATTTATTAATCAAAATTGATAAGGCAAGCGAAGCGCGTCAGAGTGCGGTGAATTGACGGCGTTGCGCGTTCCACCGCAGTGTGGGCAAACGGTGCATAAGTGCAGCAATTCTCATTTTAAAAACACACACAAATGGTGAAGACGCTAATGCAAAAGAAGAAGATCGGTTAACTGGAATTAGGTGGTTCAGGATCGAGGCTTTTGAGCATGAAGCCCATCAAGTGATTCCAGTCATCGAAAGGCAGATACTGGATCAAGGCACGAAGATGCTCGAAGAATGTTCGTCGTGACGGCAATAAGTTGCGAACCGTCTGGTAAGGAACGTCAATCAGATCAAGCGTGGTATGCACCAGAAAGGCCAACAAAATCATCGTGGCGAACAAATTTGAAAGATACTGCTTGCCGTGACCGAAGTTATGGCCAAAGTGATAGCCCTTTGTTTTGAGCGTATTGTTGTTCTCGTTCTCGATTTTCCAGCGCGCCCGGCCGGCATCAGCAAGCTGAACGACGTTAGCCGCCGTCACTCTGTGGGAAGTTGCCCACGCATTTCTGAACACCACAACGTCGTCGTGTGCGGTGGTCACGAGTTCGCACCAATTGACCATCAGCGCATCGTCGCTATCGCGCAGAGGCACTTGATTGACAAAGCGGTAGGTGTCGGTGAAATGCTTCTTGCCAACGCGTCGCGTCTGTACGACAGTCGTTACTATTCCGTTTCGCGAGAAATCTGCAACCCACTCGTAAAGCGTGGTGTGTGAATCCGGCTTACAGGTCAACAGAAAGTTCGATTGTTGGCGCAGTACCCGCTCGCAGTGGGACTGATGACAATACAAATCATCCCCCAGATAGGTGATGCCCCAAGGACCATAGTGCGCGCCCCACTGTTCCAACCAGCGGGCGGAGGCCGCCAGTTCGCAATCCTGCTTATCGTGCCCGTCCTGCGGTTGCACAAAGTGCGGCGCCAACGCCACTACGTTTTTCTGTCCGGGTGCGACCAGCACGGGAGTCACGGCGATGTGACGATTTCGCGTCTTGCCATTCTTCAGTTTGGATTGTGAGCAACAGGGACAGGTGATCTTCTCGGAGGAAAAGAAATCCGTTCCGTCGAGCGCGATCAGGAACGTCTCGTTGATTGATCGAAAGGCGTCCAGATGCCCTTGGCGATACAGTTCATCGCCAAGGTCGGCCATGAGCGGAAACAGCGTTTCCGGTGGCACCGGATCGAGCAGGTTGCGAATCTGGTTGTCACACGGAATCTCGTGCACCCCAAAGAGTGACGAAGCATTGTTCTTGCCTTGCTGCTTCTGCATTCTGACTTGACTGTCCAGAAACGATGGGCTCTGGGAGAAGAACACTACAAAAGCGGAAAGCGCCGCATCCTCCATGGCATAACGACGGTTATTGCTCCGTCCTCGGCTATCCGGCTGCACCGAAAAGACGTCACGGATTCGCCCGATCAGGGTCGCCGTGTTAAACGGCAAGGACGAGGATGAAAGCGGTGCTTGGATGGCGGTAACTCAGAACGGTCTGAAATTCGACCGGCCAAAAGTTAACACCATAACCTACTGTTTACAAGCATTATTTTAAATAAAATCGAAAATAGTCCAAAATAGTTAGTCGCCAAGCAAATTGGCTGGCCAATTTTCGTTAATGCGGGGCGTTGGGTAAGGTCAGGTTTGAAATGAGAACTGCTGGCATAAGTGTGGGCAACGGCTTTTTGTTGTCCACACGGTCGCGAAGCGATATGCACGGTTTGTCCACACGGAGGTGGCGAAAGGGATTTTTTGGTTTTCCTTTTCGTGATCTTGTCGATGGCGATCTGAAGCACCCGAGGCCCCAATGAAACCGACCTATTCTGAAGCGTTTATCGAACAAGCCTTAGTCAAGATCTATTCCCGCGGAGCCCGAACCGTACGTTCGGTCGCGGACGAACTCAACATCAATTACCACACCTTAAAAAACTGGACGAAAAGAGAATCCGTGAGCCTACGCAGTGCGTCACCGCCAAAAGAAAAACGGCCCCAGGACTGGTCGACTGAGGAACAGCTGCTGGCCGTGTGCGAAGCGCATGCTCTGTCAGGCGAGGCCTTGCAGGCGTGGTGTCGCGAGCGCGGCCTATTTGTTCATCATTTGACGGGCTGGAAAGCCGCGTTTTGCGCCGAGGGAAAATTGACGACGTCCGGCACGCGTGAATTGCGCACCTTGAAAGACGAAAACGCCACGCTCAAGCGCGACGCGGTGCGCAAAGACAAAGCGTTAGCGAAGGCGGCGGCACTGCTGATTCTGCAAAAAAAGTTCCGTGCGCTTTGGGAGGACGAGGTCAAATGACCGTCCTTGCAGAGCGCGCCAAGGTCATCGAACTGGTCACCCAGGCCATTACTGCGGGGGCGCGCCAGGATCGCGCGTGCGACGTGATTGGGCTCAGTGCGCGCACCTTGCAGCGCTGGCAAAGCGACCCGGCCGCTGGCGGCGACCGACGACCGGCCCGGGTGCAAACCCCGTCGAATCAACTCAGTGTGCTCGAACGACAGCGCGTTCTGGCGACGGCCAATTCGGCGGAGTTCGGTCATCTGCCGCCCAGTCAGATCGTGCCTCGACTGGTCGATCGCGGGCAATACATCGCGTCTGAATCGACGTTTTACCGTGTGCTCAAGGCCGAAAACCAACTCCAGCACCGGAGCGCCCAGCGGCCCGTACAGCCGCGCCATAAGCCGCGTGCGCTGTTCGCCACGGCGCCAAACACGTTGTTCAGTTGGGACATCACGTATTTGCCAACGCCGATCAAGGGACTCTATTTCTACTTGTATTTGTTCATGGATATTTTTAGCCGAAAAATTGTGGGCTGGCAGGTCTATGAGGTTGAAAGCAGCGAGCTGGCCGGCGAAGTGATGCGCGACATTTGCGCGCGGGAAAACATCGCCAAAGACCAAGTGGTACTGCACTCGGACAACGGCAGTCCGATGAAAGGCGCCACCATGTTGGCCACGCTGCAGGCGCTGGGGGTCGTGCCCT
>JBBRVM010000473.1:0-3403 GCA_038246865.1 Burkholderiales bacterium | reverse complement strand
CCGTTTCTGCCATCGCTACAAACCTTGTACCCGGCCCGTTGCAACTCTCAATTAAATTGCCAGCGAACGTTCAGTTCGAGAGCACCGGCTCATCGCCCGAGTGCGCTGCCGCGCCAACAAATGCCGGCGTGGTGCAATGCACGTTGCTCGCCAATAGTTCCAGCACGTTGCCCGCTACCGCTGGACCAGAACGAACGGTCAGAGTTAAACCTTTGCCAGGCGCAGGCGGAGTTGCTGCCACGATCACGGCATTGGCGGCGACTACGGCTACGACCAATATTGCTTGCCCAACTGGCACAACCGGCTGCAAAGAGTCAACGCCACTGACGCCGGACTATTACGACTTGTTGGCACCGACTGCAACCGTCGCGCTGCCTGCCAATGCCGCGAGCCGCGTGGCCATTACCTGCACAAAACAGGGAGGGATTGCGGTACCAGGTACTGCAACTTGCAAGCTGAAAGCCACCTTTACAGACGCGAGCACGCCACTTGAGTCTCCAGTACCCAAGGTCTATGTGAATGGCGCAGCGGAATTGGGATTGTGTGCGGCTGGCACGACTGCAACCGGTTGTGACCTGATACTGCCGTCGGGGAAGACGGTGCAAACCCTTCAGGCAATCGCAGAGTCCAACGAAACGCCGATCAATTACGAGAATAGCGTTTCGAACAACACACAAACGGTATACAGCGCGGCACCGCCTGCACCAGCTTGTACTGATCAAGTCAGCGGCGTTACGGCGACCCTCGATGGGCGTACGGATTTTGTGACCGGTGCCGTTGATGCCACCATGACCGGCCCGCAGGTCAACGTGATTCAGTTCATTCCGGGGCCGTACATGAACACCGTGGGACGTACGTTACTGAACCTTCTGGCGTGGGACGTACGTGCTGGCAACGCGGTTCGTGAGGCTACCGTGTCGCCCTGCAAAGGCGATTTCAATTCCAGTGTCGCTCAAGTTATCTTCCGCGCTACACCGGATGAATCAGGCAGCAGCGCCGGTATGCTGTGGGTTCTCGACGAGCCCACGCGGGCGATTCCGTCGAGAACCGCCCGTATTGAAACGGGCCGCAACTGGTATCTGAATATCCGTAACACCACATGCTTTGGATCTTCTTTCGGGGCCGACGTATGCCGGATGTACTGGTTCGCAATTCCCGCCGCCAATCGATAGTTGAGTAAGTCATCCATTGAGTAAATGCCCAATACAGCGGGGGCGAATGCACCCCCGCTTCCTCGTAAAATTTGCTCTTGCCTCGCTACTCTGCGCGCCCATGTGGGTCTCAGTCAGCGCTCAGACAACCTCAGACCTGGTCGCAAAAAGACTTGGCTTGCCGCCCGTTGTGGAAGCTGAGCTTCGCGATGCCGTGTATGCGGAGCCCGATTCGCGCAGACTATCGCTGCTAGAAAGCATTAACTCCGCCCGCACGATCGCAGACGAAATTCTTGTGACACGGGAGTGGGCGAGACAGCAACAATCAACTTATCCGTCAGGTTCACCTGAGGGCGGCTACATCGCGTATCAACAGGCAGTCATTGCGGTAAAAGCAGCCGCCGACATCGTTGAGCGGCGGGCAGTAGCATCGTTGCGTCCGGATGTAATCGAAGCCCGCGCAAGAGAGATTTGGTTGCAAGAGACCGGGAAGTACCAGACCGAGATTACGGCGAACGTTACTGCACTATTGATCGATACCAATAAACACGGATTTCAGGGAGCGCAAAAGCGTTGGCAAGATATTCAACGTGAATTACGCCAAAAGAAGCCCTTCGAGCAAATCGCCGCTAAGTGGAATGATGATCGGAAGGCTGGTAGCGCCCTCGTTCTGACCTTTGATGTAGTGGAGAGTCAGGCGGACGGCGATTTACGCCGCAAAGTTTTTTTTGAATTGCCGGTGGGTGTCGTGTCTACACCCATCGCAACCAATCGAGGCTGGGTTGTAGCCAAGGTTAATTCCCGCAAGCCCTCCTCGAAGAAGCCATTTGACGAAGTGAAATCGGCGGTTATGGATCAGGTAGTCGCCGACGTTAGCAAAAAGGCACGCACGGATTTTTTGATATCGCTTCGTGCGTCACCGACGGAATACATGGGGCGACTCGCCGCGACAGAGGCACCCGCGGGGCCCACTATTGACGTTGATCGCGTTCTGCGAGAAGCGGCTGCTCGGGGAGAGACTGATCCGGCGCGGCTTCAGGAGCTCCTGAAGCAGGCGTTAGATGACGCGCGCAAGCAAGTGATGGATAAGCTCCCTGCGACACCGCCGTCGCCTGTCCCGAAATAGCCCGCACGCCGTGGCCAGCTCCGCGAACGTTCTTTTAAAGAGCGCTCGCGAGTGACTCGTGTATAGCTAAAGCGAATACTGTGGATCGTGCCTGACGCTCCGCAGGATCCGGAAAAATGGATCCGGCCATTCGCGATCAAGAGCAACGCGTAGTTCGTAGGTTCACGCTCGAAACCCGATATCGGTTACCTAACGGTGGGCGCGACCCCGGTCGCGTTTGTCCACCGTGCAGCGCGACCGGGCACGCGCCTACAAAATTGACAAATTGGCGCTTAAGTGACCAGCATTGGGTCTAAACCACGTGCCCAGCATGGGCCAGGCGGGTGGTGCCCCGCGCTAAACTAGTTCTCATGAATCGTCCTTACGTTGGTGTTGGCTCATTCGCGACTCAAACTCGCCTGTCTGGCATTGATGCGTTGCGCGCTGTGGCTGTGCTGCTGACCTTTGCCATGCACTATTCCTGGTTCTTTTCGGCCACGTATCTGGCCCTTGATCCCGAACGCACGACGCTCGCCGGCGCAACAACGCTAGAACAGGCGGTCGCGCTGCTGCCCTACTTCTCGCTCTATGGCGTCTACCTGTTCTTCATGATTAGCGGATATCTCATTGGCGGACGGTGGTTGCGAGAGGACTCTCCGCCAATGTTGGACTACGTGAGAGATCGCGCATGGCGAATTTTCCCGGCATTCTGGGCGGCACTTTTGGCCGCATGGGCACTCACCCGTGCGCGCGGAATCAGCCTTGATGCATCGGTCGCCGACGTGCTTTTCAACGCGTCGCTACTGAATTGGTTCGCGCCCGAAGCTCACCCGCCAGGGTTGATTGTGAGCTGGTCACTGCAGGTTGAGTGGTTGTTCTATCTTTCGATGCCAATCGTTGCGTGGTTTTTGCGCCGGGTTCCACGCACCGCCCGAGTCTGGGCGCTGTGGATACTCACTGCAATACTGTGTGTGATCCTCAAGTCGTTAGGCGAGCGACATTTTGCTTACCCCGCGTTCTTCGCTGTCGGCATCTTCGTCGCACTTAAAGAAGTCGATGCCAGACATTGGGCGGCGCATATCAGGATGTTTCCAGTGATTGCTGCCATGTTGGTCTTGCACGTTATGTACGCATTTGCAGAACCCAT
>JBBRVM010000472.1:0-3409 GCA_038246865.1 Burkholderiales bacterium | reverse complement strand
ACTCCGACAGCGCCGCGCTGTAAACGCTTGGTAGCGGCTTGCCAACCCGGTTAAGCACTTCGTCAATGCCGTTCGCGGCCAGGTTGACCTGATCGGCCTTCTCGGCTGAAAAGCAGATGCCTTTCATCTTGTATCCGAGCAATTGGCGCAGTTTGTCTTTCGCGGTGATCACAGCGAGCGACTTGCCCGCTTCTGCGAGGCTCGCGAGAATCGTCGGCGCGCGCAACCACTTCGGGTCATTCATCATGACTTCGGTGTTGGTCGCCGTATCGAGCAAATAGTTGCCGCAAATACCGTGAACCGAAGGAGGTGCACCGGTAACGATGGACAGGTTGTTCGGGTTGGTGAACGTCGGCACCACGCATTCCGCGATCAAACCCGTACCTTCGGCGAGCGTGCGCTTGAGCCAGGGCATGTGGCCCGTAGCCACTGCTTGCGCAAGGTAATCCGGCTCGCAACCATCGACGCAGACGACGACCGTGGGTGTCACCGGCAATCGATACGTGCGACCATTTACATCAATTTTTTCCAAGGGGTATTTCCTTCGTAAATCTCTTGTAGCTAAGCGGTTTGATGTTGGCGGATTGTGTCGCTCGCGCTGCGTGCCTGTCGTCGCAAATCGTTGGCAATCGTGCGCTCTTTGCTTTCCATCACATGATCAAACATGGCGCGCCCCGCAGCCTCCGCATCACCCGATGCAATCGTCTTGACAATCTGCCGATGCTCGCCCGCCGAGATCGGCATCAGCCAGCCATCCGCCAGATTCAGTCGACGAAACAACGCGAGTTCTTTAATCAACTTTCGGTAAATCGCGGTGAGTTTTCGGTTACCCGCCATCTCGACCAGACGGTCATGGAACTTGAGGTTTAGCAGGCGGTAGTCGCGGGCATCGTCGGCTTTGACAGAGCGCTCCATCGCATCCACCAGTGCCTTGATTTCTTTCAGTTGCACCGGCGTAATGTTCTTGGCGAGTTGTCGCCCGACCAGCTCATCCATCGCAGCGCGCAGATCGAATATCTCGACCGCCTCATCAATCGGGATGTCACGAACGAACACGCCACGATTTTTCTCGTTGCGGACGAGGCCCGCCTCTTCCAGCATACGAAATGCTTCGCGCACGGGACCGCGCGAGACTCCGAGTTTTTCCGCGAGCGTAGCCTCGACCAGCTTGCTTCCGGGGGCGTACTCACCCGACAGGATGGATCGCTCGATTCCCTGCTGCACCAGCGTGGTGAGCGAGCTCGACTGCAAGAGCGCAATCGTCGCGGAGGGCGACGAATTTGGCAATAGCGGCACAGGAAACAGAGCGACACCCATGCCGCCATTTGAGTGCGAATCTTCCAAATTGTCAACAATCTACAAAAAGCAATTGACAAAGATTGCGTCACAACGATAAAACCAATACAGATGACGCGTCACAACGCTGTCACGGATTGGGTACACCATTGCAATTTTTGTGAAGGAGCATTTTTATGCGTCTGTCGTCCCTGTTTCGCTGGTCTGCACTTGCAGGCCTGACTCTCACCGCCTCGCTGTCGTCTGTGTCGTTTGCGCAAAAGACACAACTGCTCGTCTACACCGCGCTTGAGACCGATCAACTCAAAGCCTATCAAGAAGGCTTCAACAAAACCTATCCTGATATTGAAATCAAGTGGGTGCGTGACTCAACAGGCGTTATCACCGCAAAGCTGCTCGCCGAGAAGGGCAATCCTCAGGCCGATGCGGTGATGGGTGTTGCGGCTTCGAGTCTCGCACTGCTTGATAAACAGGGCATGCTTGAGCCTTATGCGCCGGCGGGCCTGGCGGCGATTTCGCCTCAGTATCGCGACAAGAAAACGGTGCCAGCGTGGTTCGGCATGGACGTGTGGGGCGCAACGATTTGTTTCAACACGGTTGAAGCCGCCAAGAAAAACATCCCTAAACCTGAAACGTGGCAAGACCTGACGAAGCCCATCTACAAAGGCCAGGTCGTGATGCCTAACCCGGCATCAAGTGGTACTGGATTCTTCGACGTCACAGCGTGGCTCACGCTGTTCGGAGACGACGGTGGCAAGGGTGGCGGGTGGACGTTCATGAACGGCCTGCACGAAAACATTGCGCAGTACACGCACTCCGGCTCGAAGCCTTGCAACATGGCGGGCTCTGGCGAATTTGTAGTCGGCATTTCGTTCGAATACCGCGCCAACAGCAACAAGGCGAAGGGCGCGCCGATTGACCTCGTGTTCCCTAAAGAGGGATTGGGTTGGGATCTCGAAGCGTTCGCCATTCACAAGGGCACCAAGAAACTGGACGCCGCAAAAAAGCTCGCTGATTGGGCATCAAGCAAGGATGCGATGACACTTTACGGCAAGAATTTTGCCATCACGGCCGTCCCGGGCATGGCATCCGCTTTGCCGAATGTGCCCGCCGATTACGAGGCTCGTCTGGTGAAAATGGACTTTAACTGGGCAGCGGAAAATCGCGAACGCATCCTCGCGGAGTGGACCAAGCGTTACGACTCGAAGAGCGAGAAGCGATAGGCGAACCCCTCGTGATTCCCGCGCATGCGGGAGTCCAGTAGCTTGGCCACGCGACGCACCGTCTCGTGGTTTAGAGATGTTGCTTCGGCCTGGATTCCCGCCTTGGCGGGAACGACAGCTCATTTGAGCGACAGCGAGGATCCAAAAAAGTGACAGCCTTGAAACTAGCGAACCGCGCAGCCCAATGACCGATCAGCCTTACTTGCGACTCCGCGGCATCCGCAAAGAGTTCGGTTCATTCGCCGCCTTGTCGAACATTGATCTCGACATCGCAAACGGGGAGTTTGTCTGCTTCCTCGGCCCGTCGGGATGCGGCAAGACCACGCTATTGCGTATCATCGCAGGCCTTGAAGTTCCGACCTCCGGGACGATCTCGCAAGCCGGTAACGACATCACGCGGCGACCGCCCGCAGAGCGGGACTACGGCATCGTTTTTCAAAGTTACGCCCTCTTCCCAAACCTGAGCGTGGCGGATAACGTGGCGTACGGCCTGGTCAATCGGCGCACGCCGAAGGGCCAGATTACGGAGCGCGTTCGCGAACTGGTAAAGCTCGTCGGTTTGCCCGGAAGCGAAGGGAAATTCCCGGCACAACTCTCTGGCGGACAGCAACAGCGAATTGCTCTGGCTCGAGCGCTCGCAACCTCGCCGGGACTGCTGCTACTCGATGAGCCGCTCTCCGCGCTCGACGCGCTTGAGCGCGTGCGTTTGCGGCAAGAAATTCGCTCATTGCAACAAAAGCTCGGCGTCACCACCGTTATGGTCACGCATGATCAGGAAGAGGCCCTTTCTCTCGCCGACCGCATCGTCGTGATGAATCACGGCGTGATTGAGCAAGTTGGCTCCGCGATGGATATCTATCGTGAACCCGCGTCGCCTTTCGTCGCTGATT
>JBBRVM010000471.1:0-3411 GCA_038246865.1 Burkholderiales bacterium | reverse complement strand
GGCTGTGCAACAAAGGCATCCGCGAAAGCTTGTCCAGCGCCAGGCCAATTTCGCGAGTGAGTTCAATCTGCCGTAAGCGTTGGTCAAATTCGCCCATTGCACGATAAGCCGAGCCATACGACTCGTTATTGATGTTGAGCGACTTGTCCGACATTTGCTGCGCGCGCAATTGCTGGGCTAGCTGGTTATCCATTCTCTCCGAGAGCGCATCCATCTCAAGTGCTGAAGCCAGCGTGTGCAAGGCCTTTTCGGGCAGAAATTTGGCGAGAATCCGGATGACACGCTCGATGTCAGCGTCGCGTTGGGTGAGGTCTGCCGTCGAGTAAAGTTCAGTGAGAAAAAACGTGGTGGCTGGCCCGTATTTCTCAGACGCGAGCAACGCCGCGTGGGTGCCGGCAAGCCGCGCCTGTTGCCACGAGCGGACCGCGAATCGATCTGCTTTGATCTGCACCGAACTTGCGGCCGCCGCGCGCTCGGCGCGCGCCGCGGTAAAGTGAGTTCGCAACGATGTTTCAGCCACGCTAGTTTTTGCCATGGCTGAAGCGTAACCATTTCGTGGTTCGCGGCGCGGGAAACCTGAATCCGTCGAAGGCTAACAAGGCGCTGGTAGTAGATAACACGCTCTAACCAGTCTCCCTAGAATCAATTGCAGTTTGCATGAATGCAAAGGAGGTTTGGCATGTGGTCACGACGCAGGGTTATCTTTGTGGGAGTAGTGGGTGCGGTTGCAGCCGGTGCCGCTGTAATGCTGCCGCGCCTCGCCGGCTCGGGGGGCGCACCGGCAGGGACAACCGTGGTCGCAGAGCATGCGGATATGCTGCGCGCAGTTGCCGCCGCGTTGCTGGGTTCGGCGCTTCCGGCAGACGCTGAAGCGCGTGGTCGGGAGTTGTCGCGGGTGGTAACGGCAACCGGCGCTTTGATTACAAATCTGCCACCGTTAACGCGCAAAGAAATCGCCGACTTGTTCGGATTGCTTGCACTCAAACCGGCGCGAGTGCTGCTTGGGTATTCGGGTGATTGGGCTGGCGCGGACATCCCGGCAGTAGCGACATTTCTGGGTGGCCTTCGTGACAGCTCCATCGGCCTCAAGCAGCAGGCCTATTTTGCTCTGCATGATCTCCTGATCGGCAGTTTTTACGCAGAGCCCAGCACTTGGGCCGCAACCGGCTATCCCGGCCCGCCCAAACTGGCATAAATTGGAATAGCGAAAAACTTCATGATCAACGACCCTATCCGCGAAGGCCTGGCTAAGGGCTGGCTGCACATTGATGCGTCACAGCTCGGAAAAGACGCAACGCTTGAAGCCGACGTGTGCATCATCGGCACCGGTGCAGGCGGCGGCATTGCGGCCGACGTGCTGTCTGATACTGGGCTCAAAGTGGTGATGATCGAGGAGGGCATGTTGCGCTCTTCGACCGATTTCCGCATGCTTGAGTCCGAGGCTTACCCAACGCTTTACCAGGAATCTGCATCGCGAAAAACGGCTGACAAGGCGATCAACATTTTGCAGGGCCGAACCGTCGGTGGCTCGACCACCGTGAACTGGACGACCAGTTTTCGGACGCCGTCGCCAACGCTCAAATTTTGGCGCGAACGCTTCGGTTTGACTGAACTGACCGACGAGCACATGGGAGAGTGGTTCCAGCTCGCGGAGAAGCTCGTCAACATTACCGATTGGGCGGTGCCACCGAACGAGAATAACGCGGTGCTGGAGCGCGGCGGTAACAAGTTAGGCATCAAGGTTGAACGCATTCGACGCAATGTGAAGGGTTGCTACAACCTGGGCTATTGCGGCATGGGCTGCCCGACCAATGCCAAGCAGTCGATGCTGGTGACAACGATTCCGGCGGCTTTGTCGCGGGGTGCAGTGCTCGTGAGTCGTGCTCGCGCGGAGAAATTGGTGTTTACCGGTGGCCGCGTTTCGAGGGTCGATTGTGTTGCGATGCAGGGCACGGGTTACGAGGTCGGTAACGTTCGGGTGCGCGTGACGGCAAAGCACTTCATCGTGGCGGGTGGTGCGATTAATTCACCCGCATTGCTGATGCGCTCGAAGACACCTGATCCTTTCGGTCGCCTCGGCCGTCGAACGTTTTTGCATCCGTCGCTGGTATCCGGTGCCGATATGGGCAACAAAGTCGAAGGCTGGCAAGGCGCGCCGCAAACCACTTACAGCGATCACTATCTGGGTACTCACGCGATTGACGGCCCAATGGGTTTCAAGCTGGAAGTGCCGCCCGTGCATCCTGTGCTCTACGCGATCACGGTCAACGGTATGAGCGAGCATCACCGCGCGCGGATCACCAATATGCCGAATACGCAAGTGACGATTGCGCTGTGTCGCGACGGCTTTCATGCTGACAGCGAAGGCGGAAATGTGAAGCTGTTGGGCGATGGTTTTCCGCAGCTTGAATACAAGTTGAACGGGTACTTCTTCGACGCCGCCAAACGAGCGTTGCTGGCGATGGCGGAAATTCAGTTTGCCGCAGGTGCCAAAGAAGTCTTCCCGGTGGACGAACGAATCAGTGGCTATCGAACGTGGGCCGAGGCGAAAGCAGGTCTTGCCGCGCTTGACCTGAGGCCGCTTTCCACGCGCGTCGCCAGCGCTCATGTCATGGGCGGCTGTACGATGGCGAAGGACGAAAAGGAAGGCGTGGTCAACGTGTACGGACGGCACCATCAGGTGGAAAATTTGAGCGTGATGGACGGCTCGGTATTCCCCACGTCCATCGGAGCGAATCCGCAGCTTTCCGTCTACGGCCTCGCGTGGCGGAATGCGGCTCGGCTTGCGGGCGACATGCGTCGCGGCTAGCTGTGAGCAAGACACCCGCTGTTCAAAATGGGCGAGTTTTTCCGGTGCCGCTTTGGATGGCGGCACTGACGCTGCTCGCGATTGAATTCGCGCTTTGGACGTGGGTTGCAAACTATTTTTACTTTCACCATGGAGGTTTCGCGAGCGGCGTGATTTTGGTCATCGCTTTGCCGCTAATCGCGCGCGCTCTGGTTACCTTGGCGAGCTATTTCGTGTCTCGCTGGAAAGGCTCAACAGTGCCAGCCGCCATGCAACTGCGGCCGTTTTCGTGGCTTCGCTTCTTCGCGGTTGAATATTTTCACCTGTGCATCCAGAACCTGATTCTGATTCCGTTTCGCGGCCTGTTTCACACCGCAAGCGAGCGCGGCAGCAGCGACGCGCGTGGCCCGGTTCTGTTGCTTCAGGCGGGTTACGTCAACAACGGCGCGGTGTGGTTTTTCACCGCACGCGCGCTCGAACGCAAGGGCTTTCGCGTCTTCGCCATCGACCAACCGGTATTTGCCTCAATTGACACGATGGGAGTGCTGTTAGCGAAGCGTGTAGACGAAGTGTTGTCGCGCTCGGGCGAGCAGAATTTGACCCTGATCGCGCACAGCATGGGC
>JBBRVM010000470.1:0-3412 GCA_038246865.1 Burkholderiales bacterium | reverse complement strand
TGGTCTGTTTGCCATGAGCGAAATCGCGCTTGTGTCTGCTCGCAAAATCCGCCTCGAACAGTTCGCCAATCAGGGCGACAAAGGTGCCAAAGCCGCACTGATGCTGGGCTCTGAGCCCACCCGGCTACTCTCCACCGTTCAAATCGGCATCACGCTTGTCACCCTCGGCATGGGTGCTTTCGGTGAAAGCGCGTTCAGCGCGCCGCTGGAGCAGTGGTTCAACCAGTGGTCCTGGGGCGCAAAATATGGAAAAGAAGCGGCCACCACTGTGGTGATCGCGACCATCGGCATGATGTCGCTCATTTTTGGTGAATTGGTGCCCAAGCGCATCGGTTTGTTGTATCCCGAGGCGATTGCCCGTCTGGCCTCGCGACCCATGCAGTTCTTCGCGAGCGCGGCGAAACCGCTGGTGCGAATGCTCGCCTGGACCACCGACGCCATGGTGAAACCGTTTGGGCGCAACAAACAGGAAGAACCCCCAATCACCGAGGAAGAAATCAAAGGCCTCATGCGTCAGGGTGCCAGCGCTGGCGTGTTTGAGCACGGAGAAAGCCACATTGTTTCCCGCGTGTTCAATCTCGATGATTACACCGTTGATCGCATCATGACGCCACGAGCCGACATGGTCGTGATCGATGTCGAAACCGACCCGAACGTGACCCTTGAGCTCCTGAAACAGAGCGATTTCACGCGCTACCCGGTGGTCAAAAACGACGTGTCAAACGTGATTGGCGTCATCGATTCCGGCGACCTGCTGGCACATTATTTGAAGAGCGGCAAACTGATGCCGGAGCGGGTGCGTAAAGAGCCCGCTTTTGTGCCGGAAACTGTGACCGTTCTCGAAGTGCTGGAGACGTTCAAGCGCACACACGATTCGATGGCGTTTGTGGTGGACGAATACGGCGAAGTGCTCGGCCTCATCACATTGACGGACGTGCTCGAAGCCATTGTTGGCGATCTCGGTGATGAAGGTGAAGTGGCGAACTCCGACGCGGTTCAACGCGCCGACGGAACGTGGTTTGTCGATGGCGCGATGACGCTGGATCGTTTCCGTGAAGTGTTTCCCGATGCGCCGAAATTCCCCGGAGAGGTGGGTGGCGATTACAGGACACTCGGTGGCTTCGTGATGGCAGAGCTCGGGCGCATCGCCGCTGTGACTGATCGTGTTACCCACGACGAATACACGCTGGAAGTCGTCGATATGGACGGCAAACGCGTCGACAAATTGTTGGTGAGCCAGCCGCGCGACGACACGGGGGTTTAATCGCATGTTCGCGACGGTATCGGTCATCCTGCCCGCCGCGATCATTGTTGGCGCGGGCTACTACGCGGGCCGACGCATCCTGGATGCAGCAGGAATCAAGGCCCTGTCGGAGCTGGTGTTCAACCTCTTCCTGCCGTGCCTGTTGTTCCGCTCAATGGCGACGTCGAGTTTCGCGGGCTCCGATCTCACGTTGCTTGCAGCGTACTTCGGCGCATCGCTCGCGTGGTTCACGCTGGTCGCGCTGTACTACCGGCATCGTCACGGCCAAACCATCGATGGCGCAGTGGTGCTTGGACTCGGTGCCGTGTTCTCGAACACCGTTCAACTGGGCATCCCGATTCAGAAGCTCGCGTTCGGCGACGACGGGCTGAAACTGCATTTGTCGATCATCGCGCTGCACTCGCTGATTTTGCTGACCGCAGCAACCCTCTGGGTCGAAATCTCACGCGCCCGCGTCAGCGGCGTCGGGCAGAATGCTGCGCTGTCGAAAAGCTTGCTCCCTGTCATCAAAGCCTCGGTCATTCACCCCGTGATCTTGCCGATCATCGTTGGCCTGATGTGGAGCTTTGCGGGCTTTCCGTTGCCAGCCTGGGCCGATCAGCCGCTCGGCTTTCTCGCGTCGGCCGCCGGTCCGATGATGCTCGTGCTCATGGGCGCGCAGCTATCGAACATGAAATTGTCCGAGCACTGGAGCGGCGCGCTGGCGTTGACAGTTGCCAAAAATCTACTGCATCCGTTGCTAATATTTGCCGTCACCTGGGGGCTTGGCTTGTCGCCGCTTGCCATCGCCGTAGCAGTCACCTGCGCCGCCCTGCCGATGGGTGCCAACGTGTTCCTTTTCGCGCAGCGCTACAACGCGAACGAAAGCCTCGTCACCGCCGCCACCGCGCTGTCGAGTCTGGTGGCGCTGTTTACCTTGACGCTAGCGCTGGCGTTGGTACCGAAGCCCTAAATTTCCGATAGCATTTACTTGCAACGCTCACCAATATTGGGCTACCAGCCATTTACGTCGATAGTCGATATACCGTTAAAGCGTCGACTATCCCCTATGTAGAGGCACTTTCCGCATAAAGCTGTTAAATTAATTTCCACTGCGCCACGGGCGCGAAACTTTTGCGGTGTTCGGCACACGGGCCGAGCTCGGCGAGAGCGGACATGTGAACTGCCGTGCCGTAGCCTTTGTGCATCGCGAATTGGTAGTGCGGAAAGCGCTCGTGAACTTCGAGCATGTAAGCATCACGCGCTGTCTTCGCGAGAATGGATGCTGCACCCACTTCACGCACGTCAGCATCAGCGCGCGGCTGGGCAACGACGATCAATCCGCGTTGACTCGCCCACGGTTTCAGGTCTCTGGGAATCTGGGTGCCGTCGATTACGATTCGGCCGATGAGGGCTTCGGGCAATTGGCTGACGGCGCGAAACATGGCGAGCATGGTGGCCTGCAATATGTTTAGACGGTCCACCTCTTCCGCACTCGCCGAGGCAATTGCCCACGCCGCTGCCTGGGCTTTGATTTCCAGCGCCAGACGGTCGCGCTTGACGGCTGTCAGGCGCTTGGAGTCATCAATCCCGGCAATGCTCTCGCCGCTAGCGCCCAAGACGACGGCGGCGGCATAGACCGGTCCTGCGAGCGGTCCGCGACCGGCTTCGTCGATGCCGCAGCAATGCACGGTGCTAGTTCCTCAGTTGTGAAAGAACCGCCATTGCGAGCGTGTCGTGACCGCCGTTTGTTGGCCCGCGCAGCGCTTCGCCCATCGTCGTGTAGGCCGACTGCATTTGCGCACGCAACCGGGTCTGCTCGATTAACGAGCTGAGCGCGCTGGTCAATGCTTCTGGCGTGGCTGCGTTCTGCAACAGTTCTGGTACGCACCAGTCACCGGCGATGATGTTCGGCAGCGATACAAATTTGCTGTTGAGTTTGCGCATCACAATCGCAGCGGTGAGACCAGTCACGCGATAGCTCACAACCTGCGGACAACCGAGCATCGCTGCCTCCAGCGTGGCGGTGCCAGAGGCGACGAGTGCAACATCGGCCGAACGCAGCGCAAAATCAGCATGCCCGAACAACAGCCGAACCCTCGGAACGATGGCTTCGGCGCGTCGCCACAGCGCGACCTCGAACTGATCCCGCGTGTCCCGTGTCACCAG
>JBBRVM010000469.1:0-3418 GCA_038246865.1 Burkholderiales bacterium | reverse complement strand
GGGCGGGCCCGGCGGGTTGACAGTTGCCGGTCTAAGAACGCTTGCAGTGGGTGCCGCTGAGCGCACGATGGGTAAAGCTTTGATCTATGAAATTGGCGGTGGAGTAAAGGCAGGGGAACAGGCGTTCAGCGCGCTAACCACTACGTACAACGCGTCGGTCACGACTGCGGCGAGTGGAGCACGCATCGCTACATTCTCAGAGGCTGGTGTTGCGCAGACGGCGACGCTGTACACCTCGACGAGCGGCGCAACTGCTGGCACCACAACCATTTCGGTGACTACTGCTGCGTCACGAATGATTGAGAAGTTTCGCTTTTAAGCGCAGCTACAGCGATGCCTATCAATTCCGATTTCGCCTTCAACAACAGACCTGTATTTGTACGTCACTCGTATTGGGGATGGTGGTTTGCGCGTGATCACGTCGCGTTGCCGCTACCGGGGGATTTGGCCGCTGAGGCTGATGTGTACGCGGCAATTCGCGCGTTCACAGTGTCGGTGGGAGATTCCGAGCTTTGCGTGTCCGATCACTCGTCCCAAACATCGCCAACTTACGTCCGGCTTCCGATACCCGCTAGCGATGGCGAACTGTTCGATTTCCTGCGAGACGGCGGATATCTGAATGGTGACTATTTAGTTACAAGCCCGTCCGGAAAATGGGGTTGTATTTGTTATTCCGACTACTATTCCATAGTCGGCGGTGATGCTGATTTCGTTAGCTATCTACTGGATGCACTTGGTGGTGAGAAGGCTCTTCGAGTTCGTGTGGTCGATGGGTTGCGACAATTGGGTTTAGCTGCAGATCAAGTGGAATCAATTGAATCGGTGTGGTTGCGCTCTGCAACTGAAATTGCGTCGATTTCGACCCGCTAGGAGCGAGTATTCTGACTAACAGCTTTCCGTCAAGAGCCATATTCGATATGGGCAATACGGCTGCTTTGAAGCTAACTCAACAAACGTAAAAAAGCTCATTCAGCCCGTGTGCAGTGGGGCATAGCGGCTAAAGCTGATAGCTGTTTCTTCTCTCGTTCTGTTCGCTATCGTAATAATTAAAGGGGCCAGGCTCGATTAAACAGGTGGGCGATACAATTAGTCATGCCCCGCCGCCCCCGAATTCACCTGCCCGCCGTTCCGCTGCACATCGTGCAGCGGGGTCACAACCGTGAGGCTTGCTTTTTTGGTGAGGATGACTACGTCAGTTACCGACATTGGCTAGGTGAGGCACTGAGGCAGACCGGCTGCACGTTGCAGGCCTACGTGCTGATAACCAATCATGTGCACCTTCTGATTACGCCGCCGACGGTAGAAGCGGTGAGCCGCTTCATCATCTCTATTGGGCGGCGCTATGTTCAGTACATCAACAAAACGTATCAGCGCACAGGAACGCTGTGGGATAGCCGCTACAAATCGTCCCTCGTGCAGGAGGACCGCTATCTGCTGACCTGTCAGCGCTACATCGAGTTGAACCCTGTCCGCGCCCACATGGTGGATGAGCCTGCGCATTACCGCTGGAGCAGCTACCGCGCCAATGCGCTGGGACAGGCCGATCCGCTGGTGACGCCGCACACGCTGTACCGGGGACTGGGCGGCGACGAGCGCGCGCGACAAGCCGCCTACCGCGCATTGTTCGTGGGGGAGATAGATGTGCCGCAGCTGACTGATATTCGCACCGCATTGCAACAGGGACAACCGCTGGGCGATAGCCGCTTCAGTGCTCAGATTGAAGCGGCCACCGGGCAAAGAAGAGAGGTGAGGCCGCGTGGCAGGCCGCGGCAACCAGCGAAAGCGGGGGGTGAATGAGCCTGGCCCCTTATGCGTCCCCCTTATGCGTCCCCTTATGCGTCCTGCTTATGCGATGCGCGCCTTGCCTTATGCGCGCCTTATGCTTATGCGCGCCCATTTGAAATCGCGCGTTGATGGATTCGTCGCGAACGCAGGATCTGGCTAATGAGCATGGGCAACGCTATCAAGCCCCCTAAAGCGAGCATCTGTAGGCCCGGCGCAATCATGACGAGCGCCGCCACAAAAGTGACCGCTCGCTCCCAGCCTTTCATTTCCACCAGCAAATAGCGCGAAAGTGCCGCAGCCAGCAGCAAAATGCTGCAAAGACAGGCTGTGAAGACCACCGCGAACGCGCTCCAGGTGAAGCCTTTGGTCACCAAGAGCAACGCGGGCGAGAACACGAAGACGAACGGCACCAGCGCCTTGCCCATCCCCAGACGGAACGCAGTGTTGCCGGTTTTGAACGGATCGGAGTTCGCCATTCCCGCCGCCGCATAAGCCGCCAGGGCAACGGGTGGCGTGATGTCTGCGAGCACGCCGTAATAAAACACGAAGAAGTGCGCCACGATAGGCTCCACGCCCATTTGCACGAGCGCGGGAGCGGCCACCGTGACCATGATGATGTAGTTGGCCGTGGTTGGGATGCCGCAGCCCATGAGGATGCAGACAAAACCGGTCATGAACAGCGCACAGAGCAGCATCAGCGCCTGCTTGCTGATCAGCCAGGCGGGCAGGACCGTGAATAAGAAATCAGCCGCCGATCCCGCGGCCGCGTTCACGATGTAGCTTACTTTGAAGCCAACACCGGTCATGGTGACTACGCCGATGACAAGGCCGACCGTGCCTGCTGCCGCACCCACCGCGAGCGCGTATTTGGCACCGGTCGCGAATGCGTCGATCAACTCGGCACGGGTGAAGCGTGCAGGCAAGTTGAGCGTTTTGATCGCAGCGACGAGCGCGACCGCAGCGACGCCAAACAGGAACACGCCGTAAGTCTCCAGTTGGCCCGAAATCACCAGCGCCAGCACTGCGTGCAGTACCAGCATGATGGAGAGGCCTTTCGCGTTGTTGCCTTTCTCGCTCGTTGTCATGCCGACGATGATGCAGCTGGTAATTCCTGCGAAGGCGGAGACATAAGGCGTGAAGCCGCTCATCAACGTGCCGACCAGTAGCACCAGCGGAATCAACGTGGGCCAGCGCTTACGGAAACTCTCTTTCACGTTTGGCAATTCGTCCGCTGTCAAGCCGCGCAACCCGGTGCGCTTCGCCTCAAAATGCACCTGCCAGAACACGCCGAAAAAATGCATGAAGGCGGGCACGATGGCGGCGATCACAATCGTCGAATACGGCAAGGCCAAAAACTCAATCATCAGGAACGCCGCAGCACCCATGATTGGCGGCGTGATCTGTCCACCGGTTGAGGCGGCGGCTTCCACAGCGCCTGCAAAATGACGCGGATAGCCGACGCGAATCATCGCCGGAATGGTGAGCGATCCGACCGTCACAGCGTTTGCCACGGACGATCCCGACAGCATGCCGAACATCGCCGAGCCAAACACACTGACCTTTGCGGGCCCGCCTGCGTACTTGCCAGCCACTGAGGAGGCGACATCGAGAAACAGCTGGCCCAGACCAATGC
>JBBRVM010000468.1:0-3419 GCA_038246865.1 Burkholderiales bacterium | reverse complement strand
CTTAACGGTAGGCGCGCCCCCGGTCGCGCTTTTCCACCGTGGAGCGCGTCCGGGGTCGCGCCAACAAAGTCGACAAATCGGCGCTCAAGTGACCGGCATTGGGGCTAGGCGCTCACGTTCGACGCTTCGTATCGGGTGCCAGTTGCGCCCTGCCGCTTTCGCCGCGTAGTGGGCGCGATCAGCCCGTTGCAAAACCGCCTCGTAGTTGCTATCTGTTGCTGCAAACGTTGCAACGCCGATGGAGACTGTCACCTTTAGCGTCCCGGAACCGGACCGATGGCCGGCCATTTCTACGACAGTCCGCAAGCGCTCGGCGTTGAAATGATCGATATCAATCACGGCGATTGAAAACCCGGTGCTGAGCGACTTCGCCCGTTCAAAGCGCAGCGTTCCGTGTTCACCAACGGTGCGCCGGTTGGGCAAACTTGTTAGCGCGTCTGTTGTCGCAGTGCGATGCAGCACCCGCCGGATGCGCTCAAAGCACAGTAAAACGACGACGGTGGTGCCCATGATCGGTAGCACCGCGATCAATAGCGGTGTCAAGATGTTGACGAGATTGATCGGCGTACTGATGGACACGACGACCTTCGACTGGGTCAGGAAATACGGCCCGCGTGCAAGGAACAACAGAGCGAGTCCGATAAAAATCCAGCTCAACACCTTGGCGCTGACTGAGTTGTCCCGATTGCGGTGGCTTATTAGCGTTCAGGCGCTTCCCGTCAGCAGCACCGCCCAGCAAAGTGTCGCCACGTTCAAGCGCCACGGCAGACTTGCGCAGAAAAAATGTAAAGATGGCGATGCCTGCGACACCCGCAACTGCTGGCGCGAACACCCAGAATGTATCGCGCAGGCCAAAGTAGCGGCGACACGCGAGCCAGTAAAGCGCAAGGCCGGTCAGCCAGCACCCGGTCGAAATGGGAATGACCCAGTTAGCGCTTGCCAGTGACTGGCCCACAAATAGCGCACCTCCGCCTGCAATCACCAAACTGCCCGTCGGCCAATCGGCTGCGCTGGGTTGCAAATCATGCGGCAATGCAGCGTGCATGAGGCCGAGTACTGCGCCGCTAAGCAGCCCATAAATTGTGGCGACGACGAATGCGGTAAGCGGATCTAGCACCAGGCTGGCTTACGTTTCTGAACTACACAGGCCCTATCGTACTCGTCAGCGCTAAGCGCTGGAGGCGTACTTCAAATTCGTTGCGGTGATTACGTAAGCGCTGTCCGACATCGCTCACTGTTCACCGCTGATACCGCACTCGCGTTCTGACGATTAACCTGCGTACAAGTCGGGGCCAATGCCCCGAAGCTGATAGCGACGGCGCAGGCCTCGCTGAATTCGCCCCATTGTTTCGCAGGAGAAAAGTAATGAATCGTGCCTACATCAAACGCAGCCCGGATTTAGTTGGCTGCGTCAATACTTTCCTGATCTTCAACGCGAGTTACAACTGATGGCTACTTCACTCAGCATGCCGGGCATGGGCTGGAACGCTCCTGATTCCCGTCGATCACCTCTAGTGAAGTCGAAGGCGGGCGCACAGATCGGGGCGTTTCTGCGGCCCAATCCTCGCGAGTACGAATACGTCCGGCCACTGCTTTCGCCTTCGCGCACTGCGCCGCTGTCCGCGCCGTCCCACCCGCTCGAAAACCAACTTCTGGCCGCCTTGCCCGAGCCTGAATTTGCACGCTGGAGAGCGCATCTTGAGCCGTGCGACATGCCGTTTGGAAAAGTTCTGTTCGATGCGGGATGTCAATGTACGCACGCTTACTTTCCGACCACCTCGATTATTTCGATGTTGTACCTGACCGAGAACGGAGAGTCCGTTGAAACGGCTGTTGCGGGATACGAAGGAATCGTTGGTTTGCCGCTGTTGATGAGTGGATCGGTGACACCGGGACGCGCTATGGTGCGTAGCGCGGGTCACGGGTTTCGTATGAAAGCGAATTGGTTGATGCAGGAATTTGACCGCTCCGGACCGGTTCAGCAATTGCTACTGCGCTACATGCTGGCTTTCCTGACGCAAACGGCGCAAACCGCTGTGTGCAATCGACATCACTCGCTAGAACAGCAGTTATGCCGCTGGCTGCTGATGAGCCTTGATCGCCTCCCGTCCGATGAAATCGTCGCGACACAGGAGTTAATTGCCAGCACCCTTGGCGTGCGGCGCGAGGGCGTGACTGCAGCTGCGGGACGCTTGCAGGACGCAGGGCTCATTGCCTATCGACGCGGGCGTATCTCCGTGCTAAATCGTGAGGGGCTCGAGCGATCAGCCTGTGAATGCTATGCCGTCGTCAGGCAACAATACGAGGACTTGCTGCCCGAGGCTCTAGCCGCGTAGCTCAGGCTGCGTTGGCGAGCTCCGCCGACGCGAATCCGGCACCTCGCGAGATGACGCAGCCAGCTATTTTTTAGAACCGAACCCGAGCAGCAACCCGCCAATAACAATGGCACCAATGCCGGCCCACATCGGCACGTTCACGGTTTCTTTTTCCTTGACGGAAAACTCAATCGGCCCAAGTTTGACGTCGTGCGCCGCCTTGGTGTAGCTGAAGCTGCCGTAGAGCAGGCCCAATGCGCCTGCTACGATAATGATGATTGCGATGAGGCGGACTGGGTTCATGTTCGTAGGCTTCCGATTACGTGATGTTGTTTGTGTGTCTGTTGCGACGGCTTAGTGCTGTTTCAGCTGTGACTGTTTCAACCAGGTGTCCCACGGTGCAATGCCACGCAACCGCGTGCCCACATAATCAACCACCTCATCAGCGACTTCAAAGGATTCCTCGTCGTAGAGCGGCGTCGTTAGAGGATGCGGTGGCGCGGGCTTGTCGAGGACAGTGGATGTGTTCATACTGGCTCCTGCGATGAGGCGAAACGCCCATCAACACTGGAACAAGAAAACTTCGTGCCAGTATGGACCGTAGCTTAGTCCCCGCACCAGGAGTTGTCTGTCGTACGAACGATCAATCAAGTGTAGGCGCGCAACTACATTGCCGTGAGTCCGATCAGATCCGGCGAAATGCGAAAAGGGTCAGCACAACGATGAACACGATTGCTGTCGTCATCGCAGCAGGGCCTGCTGCTGCCCTGTCATGCCCACGATGAATCGTCGACTATTACCGGACTTGCGTTGCCGCCGAAGTTGTTGATTGCTGGTGATGAGCCGCAACCGGCGGCGCGAGCGTGAGGACGAACGAGCGCTGTTTCTCGTCCTGTCTCCTACGACTGTTTTGTCAGAGCTACTGCGTCGGCGAAATGCCCGTACCGTTCGATTTCAGGCGCGCGGACTCAACCCAGCCTGACGCGTCGGTGCCAGTCTTCAAGTTGATGTACATGGCCGATGTATAGGCCGCATGTTTGCCGTAGGCCGTTACGCTGTCGCCGGGGTCACGAACACACCAGCGATGATGCACTTGCGATCCGG
>JBBRVM010000467.1:0-3433 GCA_038246865.1 Burkholderiales bacterium | reverse complement strand
GCGTTCGCGCCGCCGTTCATCATTGGCGGCGGCAAGTTTCATGTTTCAGCCAGCATTGGAGCGGCGATTTATCCGGCGCACGGGGCGACTTTTTCCGAGCTTTCGCGCGCGGCTGACGAGGCGATGTATCACGCCAAGCAAACGGGCGGTGGTGTGCGTTTGTTCAGCCGCAACACCGTCGTTTTTGAGCATCGCAAACTGCTCCTGCTTGCGGATTTGCCGGAGGCCATTGCCCGCGGGGAACTGACGCTGGAGTTTCAACCCATCATCAATTGCACGACGCGGCGGCCGGTACGCATGGAAGCACTGGTGCGCTGGAACCATCGCGAATACGGTCGGCTGACCGCCACCGATTTCGTGCACAAAGCGGAGATGTCAGACTCTATCCGAGTGCTGACCCGCTGGGTCATTGAACATGCCTTGCAGGCGGCACGCGACTGGCAAACCACGGCGCCCGGCGTAGGCGTAGCGATCAATATTTCTCCGCGTTTATTGGGTGACACCAGCATCGTGGCGCATCTTCAGGCGAGCGTCCAGAAATTCGGCTTGTCTGCACGACTGGTCGACCTTGAAATCACTGAGACGTCGCTCATTCACAACCCGGATCGCGCGGCGCAAGTGCTCTCCGATTGTCGTGCGCTCGGGTTCTCGATTGTGATCGACGATTACGGCGTCGGGTTTTGTTCGCTGGCCTACTTGCGTCGTCTGCCGCTAAAGGGCCTGAAAATGGACGCATCATTCGTGTCGCGCGTCATCGACAGCGCTGAGGATGCGGTGATTGTTCAGTCGACCATTGCGCTAGCACACAATCTGGGTCTGACGGTAGTCGCCGAGGGCGTAGAAGACGCACCGACGCTACAGTTTCTGGCCAGCCACGGTTGTGATTACGCGCAGGGATATGACATTTCGCGTCCGATGGACATGGCAAACACACTCGTCTGGCTGCAAGCCATCGTGCAGCCCGCGCCCCCGCCCACGCCGTTACGGGTCGTGGGCTAAGAACGGCGGACGGACGAACTTACCGCTACCATGCAGGCTTGGTTTTTTGAGGCCTCGCCATGACGTTCATCACCGTTACCTATCAATGCGAAAACGCGGCAGCGCGCATCACGCTGAACCGCCCGGATCGCATAAATTCGTTTACGCAACAAATGCACGAGGAACTGCGCGCGGCGCTTGCGCTGGTGCGCAGCGATGGCGCACGTGTGCTCGTGATCACCGGTGCGGGGCGTGGATTTTGTGCCGGGCAGGACTTGAATGATCGCGCGGTGGCGCCGGGTCAGGCGGTCGATCTCGGCGAATCCGTTGAGAAGAACTACGCACCGCTCGTCAAGGCGATTCGCGCGTTGCCGATTCCGGTGATTGCTGCGGTGAACGGTGTTGCAGCGGGCGCGGGTTGCAACTTTGCGCTGGCTTGTGATCTGGTCATCGCGACCGAGAGCGCGAGTTTTTTACAGCCGTTTTGCAAGCTGGGCTTGATTCCCGATACCGGTGGTTCGTACTTTTTGCCGCGTCTGGTCGGGACACAGCGGGCGATGGGCCTGGCCCTGCTCGGCGACAAAATCTCGGCTAAACGTGCGGCAGAAATCGGGCTGATTTTTGAATGCGTTGCTGATGCGGATTTTGCTACGCGCATTGACGCAGTTGCTGCGCAGTTAGCCTCCGGGCCGACGCTCGGCTACGCCTTCGCAAAGCAAGCGCTCTACGCCAGCCCGAACAACACACTGGATGAACAGCTCGCGCTGGAAGGCGGCCTGATGCGTGAATGCGGATTTTCGGAAGATTACCGTGAAGGCGTCGCGGCGTTTAAAGAGAAACGGGCGGCGGTGTTTACGGGGCGGTGAATCGTCTTGAGCAGATTGGTTTTGACCATCAGCTTTTTCGCGTAACCCATATTGAAAAGGGGCCAGCGCTAATTTTTTTCTCAAGTCGACTATTGCATTAATTCATGCCCAGCCCCTTTTCATGCGCCATTGCATGGGAAAGCTAATAAGTGCAATTGAGAAAACCGACCAGGCGGTCGGTTATGTTTTACGGCTCGGGTAGCATCGTAATTAAGCCTCAGCGCAGTCAACCGCCGTCATTTTTCGGAGCTACAGCACAGACATGTCACTCACCTTCAAAAACATCGGCGTGATCGGCGCGGGCACTATGGGCGCAGGCATCGCGCAGGTTGCGGCGCAAGCGGGCTGTTCGGTCAAATTATTCGATGCCCGCGAAGGCGCAGCCGCCGCCGCCATTGAGCGCACCGGCACCACGCTCAACGCGCTTGCCGTCAAGGGCAAGCTCACCGCTGAGGCCGCAACTGCCACCATCTCTCGCATCTCATCCGCACCCGATCTCGCGGAATTTCACGACTGCGATTTCGTGATCGAAGCGATCATCGAAGACCTCGCCGCGAAGCAGGCACTGTTCAAATCGCTGGAAAGTATTTGCCCCGAAAGCACCATCCTCGGCAGCAATACCTCCTCCATTTCGATTACCGCGATTGCTAACGGTTTAGCCCGACCGCAAAACGTTGTCGGCATGCATTTTTTCAACCCCGCGCCGCTGATGCCGCTGATCGAAGTGGTAAGCGGATTTGTCACTTCGCCGGAGGCTGCCGCAAAGGTCGAAGCCGCCTCAATTGAATGGAAAAAGACGCCGGTTCGCTGCAAGAGTTCGCCGGGCTTCATCGCCAATCGTGTGGCGCGTCCTTACTACGCTGAAGCGTTCCGCGCGCTTGAATCCGGCGCGGCTGATGCGGCGACGATTGATCTGATACTGCGCGAAGTCGGTGGCTTCCGGTTGGGTGCATTCGAGTTGCTGGATTTGATCGGTCTCGACGTCAATTTGATGGTCACCAAAAGCGTGTGGAATGCTTACTATCAGGACAGTCGCTATCGCCCTAGCCTCACCCAGGAAGAGATGGTCGCGGGCGGCCTGCTGGGTCGCAAATCCGGACGCGGTTTTTATCGTTATGTCGAAGGCAAACCGGTCGCGTCCGACAGCCCCGCGTCGTCGCTCGGCCCCGTTCCCACGGCGATTCAATATCTGCTCGAATCTGACGCGCTCGACCCGCTCGTGGATCGCATCAAAGCCGCAGGCATCAGGGTGCAGGCGCGCAAGGAGGACGACCCGCTCGGCGCAGGCATGCTGCGAGTGGGCAACGCCACCGTCTGCCTCACCGACGGTCGCTCCGCCACACAGCTCGCGTACGAAGAAGACATCACCAACGTCATCATGCTCGACCTGGCGCGCGACTTCGCGAAGACGCCGCGAGTGGCTTTAGCACGCGGCGAAGAGACCACCACCGCCGCGCTCGCCGATGCCGTCGGCCTGTTCCGCGCGCTTGGCATCGAGGTCTGCGTGATCGACGATATCCCCGGCATGGTGGTCGCGCGAACGCTCGCCATGCTCGCCAACGAAGGCGCGGACGCCGTGCTGCAAGGCG
>JBBRVM010000466.1:0-3445 GCA_038246865.1 Burkholderiales bacterium | reverse complement strand
GTGCATTTGCCGCAGGACTCTCACATCGGTATCTCACAACGCATTGGCGACGAGGCCGAGCGCACGCTGCTCAAGGACACGCTCACCAAGCTGCTGCCGGCCGATGTTCCGCACGGCGGTTTCATCATCCGCACCATGGCCGAGAAGGCCACTGAGCGTGATCTGGCACGCGACGTCGAATACCTGACCAAGCTGTGGGCCGACGTGCTATCGCGTGCGAAGACTGTGAAGTCGGGCACCATCGTGCATCACGATTTAACACTCGCCGAGCGCGTGCTGCGCGACTTCGCAACAGAGGATACGCAGCGTGTCTTCGTGGATTCGCCTGACGCACACAAAGCGATGCTGGAATTTGCAACACGGTACGCACCAGCGGTGACTGAACGGCTGCGCCTGCATCAGGCCGTGCGCCCGCTGTTCGACATGTACGGCGTGGAGCAGGAGATCGAGCGTGCTTTGCATCGCCGGGTCGATTTAAAGAGCGGTGGCTACGTCATCATCGATCAGACCGAGGCGCTGACCACGATTGACGTGAACACTGGTGGCTTCGTCGGTGTGCGCTCGTTTGACGACACCATCTTCAAGACCAATCTCGAAGCCGCACAAACCATCGCGCGGCAACTGCGACTGCGTAATCTCGGCGGCATCATCATCATCGACTTCATCGATATGGATTTGCCAGAACATCGCGACGCCGTGCTCGAAGCGCTGAACGCCGCGATTGCCACGGATCGTACGCGTCTTACCGTGAACGGATTCACCCATCTCGGCCTGGTAGAAATGACCCGGAAGCGCACCCGTGAATCTCTCGGCCATGTGCTCTGCGAAGCCTGTCCCACCTGCAATCGGCGCGGCGAGATCAAGACCGCGCAAACGGTCGGCTACGAGATCCTGCGCGAAATCATGCGCGAAGCGAAGCAATTCAATCCGCGTGAGTTCCGAATACTTGCGTCACAAAGTGTGATCGATTTATTCCTTGACGATGAGTCCGCCGCACTGGCACACCTCTCTGGCGAAATCGGCAAACCCGTGTCGTTGCAAGTAGAGACAGGGTACACGCAGGAGCGCTACGATATTGTGCTGTTGTAGCCGCACGGCCTGGTTCCCTCTGCCCACCACAGCGCCGTCATCCGCGGCGCAGCGGGGATTGAGCGGCGCGGGGTGCAATACTATTGCGCCTCAAATTGATACCAACCAGGTTGGTTCTTTGCAGAACGAGTTTGTCTGACGCCCATCGCTCAAGCCGTGGAGCAGCCACGGCAGTTGCAGCAAGTGCAGTCTAACGTGACGCGAATTTCACGGTGTACTCGTAGTGCTCTGGAAACACGTTGTAGCGTCTGTTGACGATGGTGCCTTTGCCCAGCTTTTGGCTTGCAACGTACTTATCTATTTCCTCCTTGGCTTGCTTGTCAGCTGCGTCCGCTCCTGTCAGGACACTGAGATATATCTTCAAACGATACTGATTCGCAACCTGCTCGTCACGAACGAAGCTCTGACCGTAGGTGGTGGTAGCGCAGCCCGCGAGGAAGGCTGACGACAATACGATGATGCTGCACACAACAAGCGCAGTAGATTTTTTCAGTAGGTCAGAGGCGACCATGGCAAGCTCCTTTGTTGAAAGATGTGGCTTCGCGCTTGTGACTGAGCGCGTGAAAGCATGGTATCAGCCCCCCCCCTACAGACTATCCGGTTGTCAATTCGTTTACTGGAACAGCCGGGGCACGCGGCGCTTAGCCCGACCCCCATCAGTCGATAATTAGGTGATGGACATCCTCTTAACCCTGTTCGCAGTCGCTGCAGGCGCGGGCATCGGCTGGCTGATCGCCAGGAAGCCGTGGCTCGCGCGTGCCAACGACACCCATTCTCACACTTCGCTCGAAGGCATGCGTGCGGTCGGTGAGCTCTCTGTGTTCAAGGTCATCACCAAAGAAATCGTGACGGAGACCGATTACAGTTTTGGTGAATTCGGGCGCAAATATTTGCGCTGGGCGTTCTCGCAAAAGAAGCTGGCGATGATCTTCGAATTTCAGATCGATTTTCGTTACGACCTGCGCTCGCCGCAGTTTTCAATTATTACGACCGAGTCTGCGGCGCAATTGACGCTGCCGCCGGTGCGCGCCGAAATCAGCGTGCGCTCGCTGCGTTTTTATGATGAGCAGCGCTCTAAACTCATGCCGTGGTTGCTGCCGGATTTGCTTAACGGCGCATTCGGCCCCGGCTTCACCGAAGAAGACAAAAATCGACTGCTCGAAGGTGCTGCGGCGCATGCACAAAGCCATGCGCACACGTTGATCGAGCAACTCCGCCCCGAAGTAGAAGCCAGTGCCCGCGCCACCTTGCTGCCGATTGCGTATTCGCTCGGCGTAAAAAATGTGCAGCTCACGTTCAGCGGCAACATCGTCGAAATCAATCGCGCGAATGATTTGAAGGCGCTGTCGAACGACTCGGGAGCCGTTTGATTTTTCGTAGCGTTTTTATCGTTTTTGCGCTGCTGCTCGCCGGTCATAGCGTCCATGCACAAGCACCGCTAACGCACGACGCCATGACCGAGCGGCTCGATGCCTGCATCTCGTGCCACGGCAAAGAAGGCCGCACCATCAACGCCGAATATCTACCGCGCATCGCGGGCAAACCAGCAGGATATCTGTTCAATCAGCTCATGAATTTTCGTGATGGGCGACGCAACAATACTGCCATGTCGCACTTGTTGCAGCCGCTGTCCGATGCGTATTTGCGCGAGATTGCCGAGTATTTTTCGGCGCTGGAATTGCCGTATCCCGCGCCGCAATCAGCGCTTGCGTCGGCTGCAATTTTGCGACGGGGCGAAGTGCTGGTGTTGCGTGGTGACGCTTCGCTCAAACTGCCTGCGTGCGCGGCATGTCACGGCCTGCCGCTCACCGGCGTTGCGCCCGCGATTCCGGGTTTGCTGGGATTACCGAGTGCATATTTGAGCGCGCAACTCGGCGCGTGGCGCGCGGGGCAGCGTCGTGCGCATACGCCAGATTGCATGGCGGGCGTCGCGAAGGCTTTGTCGCCTGCGGACGTGAGCGCTGTGGCTGCGTGGCTGTCTGCGCAACCGGTGCCATCACCCGCGAAGCCGATTGCGAAACTGGATGCGCCGCTGCCGTTGCAATGTGGTGGGGTGCCGCAATGAAGCGACTGCGAGCGATCGCTTTTGGCCTTTCAATTTTTGCCGTTGCATGGGTCGTTACGGCGTTGCTGCGCGATGTGTACGGCGAATCAGAGGTTGTCGCCGACAGCCCGCCGTTCGTCGCGACCAGCGCACAAATCGAGCGCGGCGAATACCTCGCGCGCATCGGCAATTGCGCGGGCTGCCATACGGCGCGCGGCGGCGAGGCTTACGCGGGAGGCCGCGCGGTCGACACGCCGTTCGGTGCAATTTACGCGAGCAATCTTACGCCCGATAAAGACACCGGGATCGGCG
>JBBRVM010000465.1:0-3464 GCA_038246865.1 Burkholderiales bacterium | reverse complement strand
GGCCGCGAGTATGGCAAAGAGTTTCAGCAATCGGTGACAAAGGACGTTTCTACCGTTACGCAGCGTTCGTGCAGTGACATCGCTGCAGATTGATTTGATGATCTATTTCAGCTTTTCAACCAACACTCAACGTCAGCGCCGCCGCCTGCGCGCTACGAGGCCTTGCCTGCGGCGCGCCTTGGTTACGTCTGGGTCCCGGGCTACTGGGACGGTCGTAGCCGTCGTCACGTCTGGACGCAGGGCCATTGGGAGCGCGTGCGAAATGGTTATAACTATGTTCAGCCCAACTGGATCGAGCGCGACAACCGTTGGCAACTCAATCGTGGCGGCTGGCAGCGCGGGCCTGGTGGTCGTGACCGTGATGGCGACGGCGTACGTAACAACCGTGATCGCGCGCCTAACAATCCATACCGGCAGTAGTCGTGTGGGGCGGACACCCGAAGGGGTTCCGCCAACGGTTTGACCTGGTTTCACGGCGTGATCTAGTCACTCTTTTGCCAGATCAACAATTGATTGTTGGCTGGCATGTCGTGATCGGCGATGAGGTGCATGCCTTGCGCTTCGGCTAACTCAGCGACGCGCTCAAAGTCGCGCAAACCGCTCTCTGCATATTGCGATCTCAGACTCGCATCAAATTGCGCATTGCTCGGCGTAGTGAATTCGCCGCCATATTTGAACGGGCCATAGACGCACAGTTTTCCGCCAGGACGCAGTACGCGACCTGCGCCGTCGAAGAAACATTTAACCGCAGACCAGGGCATGATGTGTAGCGTGTTCGCGGTGAAAACACCATCCACGCCTTCGTTCGGATCGGAAGCACTGGCGGCGTTCACGGGCCAGACGCTCTGCGTGACATCCAGAGCTACCGGAGGGGTGATGTTGTCGTTGAGATTGCCGTCAAGGCACTCAACCAGCGTCGCCAAATTTTCGGGAATGTCGCTCGGAAGCCAGCGCACCAGCGGCATCATCTGTGCAAAGAACGCCACATGTTGCGCAGTGCGCGAGCCGATCTCCAGCACGACATTTCCCGCCTGAAACTGATCCTTGATACGATCAAGGATGCCGCGCTTATTGTTCTCGCACGCCTGACTGAAAGGTTTGATCGGTGCCTGCATTCGGCGTCCTCGTTGGGTGACGCGCTAATAGTACGGCACGCGTTCAAGCCATCGAGTGAGGCCCCGCGCGTATGGCGGAATGAGTGACTAAATCAGAACGAAGTCATTGCCTTTGTCGGCGTCGCTATCAGAAGCATCGACCTCATCATCAACTTCATCGGCGTGTGTGCCCACGTCCTGCTCGTCATTGTCCAGGCCTTCTCGCCCTGTCGACGAGCCGACCGCAAAAACCCCGTTATTGATGTCGGCTTTGGGCACGAACAGGCCCGGCAAGCCGTGCGGCATGATAGACAGCGCGGTGACGTCGACGTCGGTCGATGAGGCGTGCGGAGACAGCACCAGAATCTGCTGCGGCGATGCAACGTGAATGTCGGATAGGTCGAGCGCGACCAACGTGCCCGTCAGTAAAAAAGTCGTCAGAGCCAGTCCAAAAGATTGCATGAGAGTCTCCGAAAAACGTGGTTAAGCCAGCAATGTGGATGCACTGCCATGAATTCATTTTCGCGAGGCGGGAGTCGCGCAGAATCGTCCAAAGGCGCGTATTGACGTCAGACAGCGCTGACAGGCGATTGGTTGCGGATATTTTTATTTCCGTTGAGGGACATATCTTGAGCATGCAAGTTTCGCGCCCCGCGTTGAACCGCTTTTGGGTTGGTTTGACTTTACCTGCAAAGTACGCCGCGAACTCGGTGGCGCGACGCTAGCGGCTGGTCTACGCGCGGTCGGGCGATACCGAGCCCAGCCCCGACTATTCTGCGCCTGACGGGGTCTCAGGGGATTGGGCTGCGGAACTCACGGACTTTCCGAGCGCGGCAAGGGACGGAACCGACGCATGGGAATCCATGATGTCGCTGCGCCACAGCTGCACGTTCTCTGTCGAGCCAGTAGCGACAGCGAAACGGCTCTCGCGCGCGCTTGCGCCCGAGGCATCGAGCTGGAAGCTAGCCGGATGCGCTGCCGTAACATCGTACTCTGACGTCGTCACGCGAGGGTTCGACGCTAGGAGGTTGAGCATCACCACAACGGCGGTGAGCACCAGGCCTGCCAGCGCGAGTCCAAGCGACGGCGTCTGAGTGAGACGGTGTTGTAGTGCAGTTTGCATCAATTCTCTCTAGCGAATGTGCGGGAACAATCCCAGAACGCCGATGACGATCAGATAAATCGCCACGATGTAGTTGAGCATGCGAGGAACGATGAGAATCAGAATCCCCGCGAGCAGGGAAACGAGTGGAGCGGCGGCAAGACTGATGTTCATGGTGACTTTCGGGCGTTGTTACAGCGTTGGATGGCGATGAAGTATTCGAAGTGTGTTCGCAAGGCGTGCGACGGATGCGCGACGCGGGTCAGGTGGTTCCCCAACAGGTCGTTGTGATTCGCGCGCATCGGTTAGTTGTGCGCTTGCGCGCGTTCTTGCGACTTGATTCCATCGGTATCACCTGCGAATCAAGACTTGTTGTTTGTTGCGTGATGCCCGGTTGCGATTCTTTTGCGGGGGATTTTGCGGGCATGCTGTTCGTGTCTATCGATGGCGTTGTTTTCGCGAAAGCGGCACGCACGGAGGCGTTCGCAGACATCGTGGTCAACATCACGCCAGTCATCGCCATGATCACTAACGCAAAAACAAGTCCGACCCATCTCATGAAATACCTCGCTGCAAACCGGCGCTGCATGCATTCAGCGCCTATGAAGATTTTGTCCGCAATAAATTTCTCAGCTATCGTCGCGCGACGCGTTCTGCTGTCAGACATCGCCTACGTAGCTACAAAGACGTCGTGCAACATCGCAATGCGACATCGCGTTAATTCGTCCCTGTGTTGACGCATATCAGTGTCTCCAGCGCGCTGGCGCAATATTGTCCGTCCTTTGGGAGGTTCCATGACCGAAGCAAGCAATCTTCTACCGGGTGTTGCGAATGCGGCCAAACCCCCGGCGGACTGGGCCAAGAAATTAGGTCTGGCAGCGGCACTGATCGCACTCACTGTCATTGTCATGCTGCCCGCAGTGAAAAACCTGCCAGCGGCGGGGCAGGTCATGCTGGGGATCCTCGCGTTCGCGGTGATCGTATGGATGACCGAGGCACTCGACTATGCGGTGAGCGGCGTCGTCATTGGTGCGCTGATGATTTTTCTGCTGGCCTTCGTGCCGGATGCCGCCAAACCCACCGGCCCGGACATGGGCACGGTCAACGCCCTCAATCTCGCGCTCTCAGGCTTCTCGAGTACTGCTGTGGCGCTGGTGGCAGCCGCGTGTTTCATCGCGGCGGCCATGACCGCAACCGGGCTTGATCGCCGAATCGCGCTGGTGGTGTTGTCGAAGGTCGATGGGAAGACCAATCACATCGTGATTGGC
>JBBRVM010000464.1:0-3465 GCA_038246865.1 Burkholderiales bacterium | reverse complement strand
GAGCGGTGCGAAGATAGGGACAAATTTCGCGGCGCTGCCAAAAAAGGTCGATGCGGGGCTTGCGATTTGCCTTTACAGGTTCGTGCAGGAAGGCCTGGCCAATTCACATCGCTACGCCGGCGCCGACGATATTTCGGTCATTGCGACCTTGTCAGGCAAACAGCTTGGAATCACGGTCAGTGACCACGGCGAAACGTCAGGTGGCCAGAAAACCGTGCTGCCGACACACCGTGGTCTGGGATTGCAGGGGATCCGGAACCGGCTTGCGATCTATGGTGGGACGATCAGGTTGTCGAACAACCAGTTTGGCGGCAAAGACCTGAGCTTGACGGTTGAGTTGGCACCCGATCGACGACGGCTTTCAAATTGAGGCATGCGCACCGGGCCCGGCTGTAAACTTCGGAGCTAATTAAATTGCCTTGCTTCGATTTCTGCGAACATCCTGCCATCGCCTGCGTTCGCAGAATTCGTGATCCCCATATCCTGCGCAGCCAAGACGACTTCGATCCGGTTCCGCACGTTCATCTTTTGCATGATGACGGTCATATAATGTTTGACGGTTTTGTCGCTGATTGCGAGAATGTCAGCGATTTCCTTGTTCGTCTGACCTTGCAACAAAAGGCGCACGATCTGTTCTTCGCGGACGCTGAAACGGCAGGCTTCGCGGGCAGTGCGGCGAAGCGACGCCGTCCGAAGCCCAGATACGACCTTGGCCGCAAAACTGGGAGATATATAGCTTTCGCCTTGGTAGATCTGTTCAATCGCTTCCTTGAGTTCGTCGATCGAACTACCCTTGAGAACATATCCAGCGGCCCCCGCCTCCAGCGCGGCAATCGCATAGTCGACACCGGAAACCGCGGTAAATGCCAAAACCTTTGTCGGTCCGGGTTTGGATGCAATCGTCTTGACCGCACCAATCACGTTTCCGGGCATGTTCAAATCCATGATGATTACATCTGGAGCAAATTTTTCGCAGAGCTTCAACGCACCCGCCGCATCCCCTGCAGTGCCTTGAACATTCATACGCGCCTCAGAATTCAATAGAGCCAAAATGCCGGATAGTAGGATCGGATGATCGTCAACCAGACAAATGTTAATAACGGTCATTTTTAGTGCTCCTCGATGGGTTATGCATTTCCCAAAAGTCGCCACGCTTTGACTTATAGGCTAAAATTGGCTTACGTGAACCCCGAAAATCGGCTGTTTTCAGCTTTCTTTGCTTGGAAAAGTGCTTGTAATACACGTTTAGGTTGAAATTTAAAATAGTGCCTCTCGCTAAAGGCGAAAGGATAAAAATCTTCTCACTTGCTCAACTAAACCCTTCAATTTGATTCGCGCAATAGCCGAAGCGGTTCTATTTAGAGTAAATAAGCCAGTTGGTTCTTAGAATCGGATTCCACCGAGTCGGTCTCTTAGGTCAGGCAGGTTGGTAAGCGGGGTTTCAGCGTGGCCCGTTGCGATATTTTGATAAATCTGACGCTGATGTCATTCGGAACCTATCGTCGAGTGCAACTTCGACTTATCGCATCCCATTTAACGTGTCGGCTTTCTTGAGGCCAGAACCACGAGTGCGCTGCTCCTCGCTCCCCAGGTTTTTGATCCCATTGTTTGATGCTGCGAACGTGGATGCCTTCGCGACTCGATCGACCGCACGCCCACTGTCCGACGGCGACACCTCGTGCCAAAGTGCGACGCTGTCCGGAGATGACGACGGCTAGGTGTCGATCCAGTCCTGCAAACGTAAAGCTGTGTTTTGGTCCAAGGACTGGAGGCGACCAGCCAGCGCGAGGTAGGGGCACGGCGCATTCAAACGGGCGGCGATGGTATCGAGCGTAAAAGCCGCCGCACTCTTCAACTCGTCGAGTTCGTCCCAGGTGACCGGCACGGAAATGGCCGCACCGGGGCGGGCGCGCAACGACCAGGGCGAAACGGCGGTGGCACCTCGCTCGTTGCGTAGCCAATCGACAAAGATGCGGCCCTTTCGCTGTGCCTTCGACATCGAAGCGGTAAAGCGCTTTGGCGCCTTGGTCTCAAGTACATGCGCAAAGGTCTTTGCGAAGCCCCGCACAGCGTCCCAGCCGACGGTCCGCCGCAGGGGCACCCAGACGTGGATGCCCTTGCCACCGGTGACCATCGCCCCGCTCTCCAGGTCGAGTCCTGCAAGCCAACCGCGCAGATCCACGGCGGCCTGGCGCACCTCATCCCAGCCGAGCCCCTCGTCCGGATCAAGGTCGAACACCAGCCGGTCGGGCCGGTCAAGTCGGTCAATGCGTGCGCCCCAAATGTGGAACTCGATCGTTCCCATCTGAGCGGCTGCGACGAAGGATTCCGGTCGTGTCGCATAGAGGTAGTCTTTTGATTCTCCGTCGCTCTCCACGATCGCAATGCGTTGCAGGGCGGCAGGCATCGTGTCATGGCCGTGTTTCTGAAAGAAAATTTCACCGTTGATCCCACGCGGGCAACGCAGCAATGACAGGGGGCGACGGCCGGCGATTTGCGTCAGGCGCTCGCCAGCCTTTTCGTAATAATGGGCAACGTCTAGCTTTGTATGGGGCGTATCAAACACCTGCCGGTCGGGGTTGCTGATCCGCACACCCGCCACGACAGGCGCGGCGGATTGCAGCACTTCCTCAGTCACCTTGTGTGCCAACTTGTCCTCACGGATGCCGAGATAGCTGCCGTGGCGGATATGGCCGTCGGTCGTGAACTCGGCGAAATTGACCTCGACGACCACTTCGGGCGTCATCCATTTCGCGGTGCGGGCAATGGCGGCAGGAACAACAGTGAAGGGGTTCATCTTGCGCGGTCGCAGTGCATGGACCAGCAGGTCAAAGTCCGCGTCCGAAAATCCGGTGCCGACGCGCCCCCGATAGCGAAAGCCCTTGGGGCCGAACTCTCCGAGGAGGAGCGAAGCAAAGGGGCGGCCGCGCTTGTCAGAGGGCGACAGACCACCGACCACGAACTCCCGACGCCGCGTACATTTGATCTTTCGCCAGACATCCGTTCGGGTGCCGCGATAGGGCGCGTCAACACGCTTGCTTACAATCCCTTCGGCACCTGCCGCAGCAGCCGCGGCAAACACCTCGGCGCCGTGCCCCTGCACATGGTCGCTCATCCGCAGAGTGCCGTCCTTGGGCTGATCGCTGAACAGCGTCGCGAGACGCTCACGCCGTGCGATCTGTGGAAGCGTCGTCAAGTCAGCGCCATCCAGTGACAACAGGTCGAAAGCGTAAAAGACCAACGGTCCACCATCTGTCAGCGCAGTCTGTAAAGATGAAAATGCCGAGCCCGCGAACCGCGCCGCCACCACTTCGCCGTCGATCAGCGCAGATGCACAGGGCAGGGTGTCAAAGGCGCGGTCCAGTGCCACAAACCTATCGGTCCAGTCGTTACCGTTCCGCGTCCATAGTCGCGTGCCGCCCTTGCCCAGACCTGCGAGGCAGCGGTAGCCGTCGAACTTGGTCT
>JBBRVM010000463.1:0-3467 GCA_038246865.1 Burkholderiales bacterium | reverse complement strand
ACTGGGTGACAAGGGTTTCGAGAGCAAAAAGCCACCTTGTTATCGATGGAATAATTGCCTCTGGCATAACAGCTTCGAAAGTTAACCACCGAGAGAATAGTGACAGTAATGCTTTGCAGCGGCACTCTGGTTTCGTCCGTCGCAAGCGTACCTCACAGCACGCGACCGGGCACGATTCCGTTATCGCGCTGCTTGGCCGCTTTGCGATTGATCAAGTCGACATTGAGCGCGCTGGTGACAGATCGCCCTACGAAGGGAGGAGCGGCGGATCTCAAATGATGACGCGTGACAGCCCGGCCCATCCACCGCGAACTGATCAGATGAACGACTGTGCTTTCCTTCAGACGACCAGTCCCACCATTACAAAACATTTTGCTGCCTCCCAGCGAAGCCTGTTGGCAGGCTGGCGGCCACAAGGTTCGCCCGCCACACCGCGAAACAGATAAGCCTAGATAGCTGCAATGCATATGACGATTGCCCTACCCGTCCGGGTAAAAACACCGAGAATCCAAAGAACGGATCAAGCGTTGGAGCGGGTTTCGGTCAGCCCGCGGGGCTCTGCACAATCGTAAAGCTCCGTGACGGGGCACGCGCGATCCGGCGGAATTCCGCGTGAACTCGTGTACATCTCGTCCGTGAGTCAGCATGCGTCTCCTTACCCCCGGTGAGGCGAATACCGAGCGATCAGCTCCTCAACAGACGACGCGCGCGAGTCGTTTGGTTTTCTTGCCCTAACAAAGGCAAAGAAAGTCGGAACCGACCGGAGCGGTTGCCTTTCTGGCCAAGCCGTAAACGTTCTGTGACCAGAGCCGAAGCGCTTGGGTCACATAGATCAGCCCGGAATTGGTGAACAGCTGAGAAGTGATAGGCTCACGGGCCCAAGGGTGGGGCACGCGGCGCAACCAAATGGAAAGCGGCACGGCAGAACCGCGCTTAGGACATTCGATGAGCTCGCTTGCTACCCCTCGGCCTTGGTGTGACAAGTCTCGCGCCTCATGCTTAGCGATGACGCAGTCGATCACCTCGACCTTGAGACTCGCCCGCAACGCGAATTCAAACTCGGTGGTTGAGCAGCAGTGCCCGGAAACCGAGCTCGACCGTCCAGACGAATATACCAATTCAAAAGCGCCTCGCTTGAATGCGGACACGCTCCGGCGGTAGCCTCAACCTCCCGCAAGTATGTAATGCTCGAGATCGACGAGCATCTTTGCAAAAGAATTCCGATCGCGGGTGTCGGTCGCTCCGCGTTCGCCCATGGCGGCGCGCAATTCGGGATTGATGACAAGACTTTCGAGACGGTCTGCGAGCATCGCTGAATCGTTGTGGCGAATTACGAATCCGGTCACACCATCAACAACGCTCTCCGGAAGTCCGCCGCGATCCGTCACGATGACGGGCAGGTGTTGCTGCATCGCCTCGATAACAAAAAGTCCGAAGGCCTCATCGTAGACCGCCGGCAGCACTGCAATCTCGGCAGCGGCAAGTAGCGGTAGCACCGATGGCCGTCTGCCGAGCATTGTGATTCGCTCGCCGTATGCGAGGGACCGCTGCAGCGTCTGGAGAAGTGCGAAATCCGGACCGTCACCTGCGTACAGCAGCAAAGGCAGCGAGGTGAAGCCCGCAGAGAGCAACGATGCGCACAGCGCGTCGAATGCGATGAACAGCGTATCAATCCCTTTTTCGAGTGCCGCACGCGCGCCGCAGACAATGATCACCGTCACGTCGTCAATACCGAGTTCGGTACGAACTGCGGTGCGGGTCGACCGGCGTTCGTCGGGACTCAGCGCATGCTCGGGAACGACGGCGTTCAGAACGGCAACTGTCCTCGCTGCCGGCATCATAGCAACCGTCACCACACGGTCGCGGATAAATTGGGAGACGCAAATGGCCTGATCGGCGACTATAAATCTGAACGACCGGCGCAGTCTGCGCAGTATCCTCGCCGCACGGGAGTACGGCTCGGCTCGGCCGCCACCGTGATGATAGTGCACAGTGATGCGAACACCGGCCAGTGCACGATATAAAGCGAATCGCCAATCGAACGCAGTGTGTTCGGCAAAATACATGTGCGTCGCCCCCACTTCACGAAGCCACCAGGCATTCCGACACGTGTCCTTGAGGCTGATGCGATAAAACATGCGGTTAACGCGCGTTACCGTGTCTCGGCTCGAGTCCATTCCCGACAAGAGCTTCGGATGTGCGATGTATGCGACTCCACCCTGACACTCGACGCTTAAAGACAGATCCTTCACGACGCGCTCGATGTAGTTCCACGCGAGCCCGCGTCCTTCCTGATGAGGCATTGCGGTGACGATTCGCGGGCTTGGTGTGCGTAAGCGGGCAAGATCTAGCACGACATGGATCCGACGGCGCGAGAGACTGTAACAGAAAACTGCTATGGCATACGAATACAGTCAAAAACTATAAGCTGTTCGTCCCACGCGGATAGGGGGCGTTTATGAAATTTTCTTTCTTCAGTTTGGCGCATGTACTACCGTGCAGAAGATCGCAATCGATCAAGCGCCCTGCGTTCAATCCTGATTTTGTTTATCAGTCACGAAGCTGAAAGTCCCGAGCCCTCAGTCGGCACCGCACCGACGGTCGGCGGCGCGGGCCAGATCACGCGACCTACTTCTCAATTCCCGGGCGAAACATACATTAGACAGCATTAATTCCAGGTTTGTGGAAGGCTCACACTCGTGGTCTGTAACGTTTGGGGTGCCCATCCCTGCTCTTGGTTGGCAAGAAGGATGCGACCATGGCACCGACCCGCGAGAACGCTATGTAGCATGTCTGCCGAACGATTTTTTCTCTGTCGAATTGGAGCTTATTCTCCCCGAAAGTCTTGAGGTCGTCATCGCCGAGCCTATACGTCCTCGTAGTTTTTCAGCGCGTAGTGACTCATGCCGGTTGTGCCGGCGTGATCAGGCGAGCGGTGGATGACGCGGGGAAGGTATGCAGGAGACCAATCCGCCGGCCGCCGTGTGCCAACCTGATTCGAACTCGAGAGACGGGGTTACCCGAAAGTTCGACGATCGCCCAGACTATATTCGTTCCAGTTACCACGGAAACTCATAATCGTCGTTTAATACGCGTACGATCATTCCCTGATCGTCCGCTGCTTCAGCATGATGGTCTCTATCCCGACTGGCCGACGACGGCAGCGTACTTCCTTCGAACGCACACACGCACGGTTTCTTATGACCTATCAGCCGAACCCGAAGTGGCCGACCTACTGGATGTACGACGGCTTGCCAATTCAAGCTGACGTCGAGACGCACCAACTCGTGGTGAAAATCGCAAACCGTCTTCTCCCGAAGGGCGCCACGACGCTCGACATCGCGTCAGGTCATGGCGCTCTGAGCAAGGCACTGATGGATCATGGGTTCATGCTTTCGTGCACCAGCTGGAATGGCAAGGTGCATTTGCCGATACCTACGTTCATGGTCGACCTAGACAAACAGTTT
>JBBRVM010000462.1:0-3475 GCA_038246865.1 Burkholderiales bacterium | reverse complement strand
TTCGAGGCGCAAGGCCATTGCGATCCTCTTCGACCGTCTGCGATTCACTTGCTTTCGATTCGGTACCGACGACTAGCCAACGTTCTGTGAACTCGCTACGACTCATACCGTGTCCGTCGTCAGCGATCGTAGCGATCGGCGTGTCGCCGTCGAAAATGTTCAGCGCGACATTGCGAGCGTAGGCGTCGTATGAATTTTTCCAAAGCTCGGATATAGCCGTAGGGCAATCGGCGATTTGCTCGCGCCCCAGGTGATCAATCGTACGGGCACGTGTGCGAAAGGCAAACGATTCAACCATTCTTGATCCTGTTCTTTCGGTTGGGCGCGGCGATAGCGCGCCCATTTTGAAGACCGTCAGCGACAGTTCGCAGCAGTGCTTCGCCAAGAAGAACCGGCACAGCATTTCCGACTTGCTGACCTGACGCGATCAACCCTCCGTGAAATACGAAATCGTCGGGAAACGTTTGAAATCGAGCCGCGTCACGGACGGTAATGCCATGGTTCTTAGTCGGATGCACGAACCGTCCTTTCGAGGGATTAATACACGCGGTAGTCATAGTCGGACCTGGGACGCGCGGGTCGATTCGACCATAAACGTCTTTGTGCCCCGTGTGGTCTCGATGACAGTCAAGGACACGATTGGATTGATGGCGACTTCCACCGTTTATTGGTGTCGATTTGAAAACTTCGATCATCGCCTTGGTGTGATTCATGTGATTCGCGTTCGGGTCCGAAGCAGGTGTCTGTCGTGAAAAAACGTGGCTAGCGGCAACCCAAGGAGCTAGCTTCGCGTCTGCTTCCATTGCGGCAGCGTGTCCGTGCGTCGGCGACGGAGGCCACTCGGTACCAAACGCAAAATCGTCGCGTACGCCAAGAATAAATACCCTCTTTCTCCGTTGAGGCACGCCGAAGTCCCGTGCGTCCAATACGGCGGGTGGCTGGATTTTGTACCCGGCTTTTGCACCGATGGAATAAAACGCCTCTAGAAAATCTCTGTGCCTCGGCCAAAGTATTCCGGGCACATTTTCCATAAGAAAAACCTTTGGACGTAGTTCTTGAACGAAGTCAAAGTAGCGCAATACAAGCGCGTTACGAGGATCGTTAATCCCGGCGCCTTTGATTCGATGCGTGGAAAACCCTTGGCACGGTGGCCCGCCGAGCACTACATCGCAACTTGAATCGCTGCCGAAGTGAAGCGCCTTTACTTGGCGAGGATCTATTTCGAGGATGTCGTTCTCGTACAGTCTCGTCGAACCGTCGGAGGACACAAGGTTCGCGTTATACGTAACGCACGCATGAGCGTCCTTTTCTATGGCTACTACGACATTGAGGCCAGCATTCCGCGCGGCGAGCGACAGGCCACCAGCCCCCGCAAATAGGTCAACGCACCGCAGCTTTGCGCCAGGCGGGCGCACATGAGTTTTCCGATCAGTTCGGGCTGCCATTTTTTGCAATCCAGACAATTGATTTGTTTATTTCGGCAAGTGCCACGATACGCATGTTGCACGCGCAGACGCAAAGCGGGAGCATCAAACCCAGCGCGGTTAGGAGTTGTTAGTTATGTTTTATTCTATTCCGTGAGTTTTCGCTTTCGCAGAATAGGATAGGCTTCTCACACAAACGGTATTGCAGGCATCAAACAGTTATGGATTGGACTCGCGAGGAGGTTGAAGCAATTGTTGCGGACTATCTGCTGATGCTTACGCTTGAGCTTTCCGGTCAGAAATACAGCAAGACCGAGCACCGTCGACATCTACAAACGAAGTTGCAGCAACGTTCTGAAGGTTCAATAGAGTTCAAGCATTGCAATATCAGTGCGGTCATGATCGACCTTGGCTTCCCAAGCATTCGTGGCTACCAGCCTCGCGGAAATTACCAACGATTGCTAGCTGAAGTTGCGGAGGAACGAATCGGATTGAAGCCGTCGCTCGATCAGGCCGCTTTGTCTGCCGTGCAACAGCCAGCCGTTGCCCCAATTCAGACGGAGTTTTCTAACGTTAGAACGTCACCGCCGACAAGGCAGCATCGCGCAGCGGAAGCTCAAGCAACCTATTTGCGTCGAGCCGTCAAAAGAGACTATCTCGAGCGGGAGGCTCATAATCGATCCTTAGGACTTGCGGGTGAGCAATTTGTTGTTCAGTTCGAGCACTGGCGGTTGAATCAGCTTGGCCTCTCCAAACTTGCAGATCAGGTTAATCATGTCTCGCAAAGCAAAGGCGACGGACTTGGCTACGACGTCTTGTCATTCGAGGCCGATGGGCGTGAACGCCTCATAGAAGTCAAGACAACGTCCTTTGCGCGTGAAACTCCATTTTTTGTTACGAAAGGCGAGTTGGCTCTTTCACACGAAGCGAAGGACCAGTTCCGGCTTTATCGCTTGTTCGAATTTCGTCAATCGCCGCGACTCTTTGAGCTGACTGGTGCCCTAAGCCAGCACTGTGAACTTGACCCGATCACTTATCGCGCGAGCTTTAGCTGACAAACTAGACGTGGCGCGTCAAAGACTCAAACGAATGCGAGGACGCTATTGCCTAAGGTGACGAAACAGAATCCATATCTCGGGTCAAGTGTTTACGATTTTTTCGCGGCGGACGGTTTGCTCGATGAAATCGAAGCTGCGGCAATCAAGCGCGTAATTGCGATGGAGTTGCTCTCCGAGCTCGATCGAAAGCAGATGACGAAGGCTGAGCTTGCTCGACGCCTCGAAACTAGCCGCTCGCAGGTGGATCGCATCCTTGACCCCGACAATGAATCGATTACGCTGAACACGCTGGTGAAGGCGGCTGCGCTGTTGGGGCGACGTTTGCACGTGACGCTGGAGCCCGCGACGGTATAGGTACGCCAGCACACGTATTGACAATAGCCACACATAAAACCACCATACGTGTGTCTGTTGTAAATGCACCAAGGAACAAGCCATGCGTGACGCTGCCATTAGCCTGCGGGCCTTGACTGCCCAGCGTGATCTGATTGATCAGGCGGCGCGGCTGGTGGGCAAGAACCGTTCGGACTTTATGCTGGAAGCGGCTTGCGAGCGGGCGCAGTCGGTGGTGCTTGATCAGGTGTTTTTTAGTCTTGACGCGGCGCAGTTTCGCCCGTTCAACAAGCTCCTCGGCGCGTCGCCCGCACCGAACGCGGGGCTTGAGCGCCTGATGGCGGTGAAGGCGCCCTGGGTGAAGGCCACGCAGGCGAAATAGCGTTGCGGGTTTCGGCGCCGGAGCCGTTGGCGTCCGCGCAACGGGTCGACGAATTCGATTTCAAGCAGCGAGGGTGAATGGGTCGCGATGAGGTGCTGGCTAAGTTTATAATTGTTAGCCATATCTAACATTTAACTACGCACAAGAATGTACTTACTCCGCCTCGGTCACTCTATTCGCGTCGCTCGCGAAGCGTGCGGACTGTCGCAGGCGGAGCTTTCAGAGCGTGCGGGCGTGTCACGGCCAACGATCAGCCTGCTTGAGAACGGGTTGGTGTC
>JBBRVM010000461.1:0-3475 GCA_038246865.1 Burkholderiales bacterium | reverse complement strand
GATGCGCATGGTTGGGCATCAGGCAAAACGCGAGACAGGCAACGCCTGCCTCGCTGCTCGCCTCTGCGATCAGGCGTAGGTAGAGTATATAGTCGCTGTCTGAGAAAAATACTTGCTACCGTCCGTTGCCACGTTGTGTGACATGGCGGGCAAGGCCGGGTATGACAACGCGGGCAAGTCGGGCCATCGGTGAGGCATCGGCGTCAAGAGAACGGCTGACCACACGGCTCAATGCCAGTTTACGCGCCAGCGTCGATGAGCGCGAAGCAATTACCTGCGTTGATCATCCCTGCGGCGCAACGTCAGTCATACCAAATTAAATGCACTGTCACCGTATTTCCCAAACCGATCAAATCCTGAACCAGTTTCCTGCCATGCTCTTTGAGAATCCTTCGCGTGCTGCGAGGACGCAAGATCCCAATCCAACCTCACGACAGAATAAATGGATCGGTTCTTCTAGCAATAAATTACCCGAGGACTTGGACGTGAGCGCTTCCGACTCCCGCTCCGGTCACAAGACGTGCGTTGGAATCAGTACGTTCTCCATTCCAGGAACGATCCAGTCACTTAGCAAGGCGGGTTCTAGCAACCATGTACTACGAAGCAGTCTTAGTCGAGCAAGTCGAAGCGGCACTTTGCCTTTTGTCACCCCTGCCCACGTCACGTAAAAAGAGACATGGGCCTTGTTCGTCTCAAAATAGTCGACAGACGCGATTTCCGCCCGCAAAGACACTCTTGCGGCAGGTAGGCGAGAACAACCATGGGAAAGGATCGAGTCAGCATCTAACTGTTCAAGAGGTAACCCAACCGCTCGACTTGCGCCCTGACCCGCAAACACAGCTATTCATGAAATGGAGCCTCCGGCGATCCTGGGGCGGTTCATTAGGGCATTAACGCAACGACTGGCGCAGGTTCGAAACGAAGGGAGTAACGCCGATGGTATTGCCAACTGATTTCGCCAAGCCCAAGCTGGCCGATGCGATTCCCGCCCCAGCACATCAGTGAACTACCCGGCTGAGCGATCCCACACGACACGCCGCCACCAGTCTGGAGCATTGAAAAGGCGAGTGACGGCGCCGCTTTCGTCGGTTGGTTGACGACGAAATCCGCAGCTTGCCCGTTCAGATTCGACGGCACACGGATTCCTAACGCGCCATCAAGATTCCCGCCCCAGCAATAGAGGGTTCCGTTAACAGTCAAGGCGCAGGTGTGGCCGCCCGCCGCCGAAATCGCGGTGAACTGAACCGTCGTCAACACCTGCGAGGGCGTCAAACTGACAACCGCGGGACCGAGGCCAAGCTGGCCTGAAAAGCCGGTGCCCCAGCACAATGCACGCTGAGTCTCATCGATCATGCAGGTATGCTCGGCACCAGCCGATATCGCAGTCGCACGAATGCTGCCGGATACGCGCACTGGCTGCGGCTGGGACGTTCGCGAGCCAATGCCAAGTTGGCCAGATTGATTGTCGCCCCAACACCAGATCACTCCGGATGCCACGACACACGCGTGCTTGCCTCCGACCACAAGCTGCGAGACTTCTCCGAATAAACTCGGCCCGAATGAGAGCATGCGATCAAAACCCACGCCCCAACACCGAACGGATCCGTCGTCGAGTAGTGCACACGCTGCGTCACCGCCGACCGCGACGCGGCGGACTAAGGTCGGAAGCGGTACCGGAACTGGCGTAGCTTCAACGAGTTGCGCCGAGCCGATCTGGCCGAAGCGGTTGTCACCCCAACACTCGACATTCCGCGCGAGTGTGACAGCGCACGTATGCTCAGTACCGGCGCTGATGTTCATGTATCGGGAAGCCGTACGAACGCGCGAGGGCGACACACTGCTGCTGTAGCGTAGGCGTACTCCACTCCCGGTAGCCCCATTCCACAGGCTCCCCCAACACCATGCCGCAGCCTCTGAATCAAGGATGCACGTATGGTTACCACCAATTGCAATAGCACGAGCGCCCACTAAGGACGAACGCGCGGCGCTGACTCGCAGCAACGTCGAGTCTCGCAAAGTACCCCGCTGAACAAAAAGCCAGACCGCGCCAGCTGACTGCGCAGTCACGACGCCATTGCTGGTAACAGACGCGATTCCGAGATCATTAGACTTCCAGACCGTAGGCGGCGACGAACTCCATTCCGGCCCGCTTCCGGTTGCCGCAGTGCGTTGGAGCACTTCGATCCCATTAAGTAAAGTCACACCAAGAGTCGTCGAGTCTCCCGCGACCAATGACAGATCGCGTGACTGAAGCACTATCGACGTGCCGAACGAGTCAGCGGGCGCCAACGCGGATCCATGACAACTCACCACAAAACAGAGGGCAATCAGAAGTCCGAACAGCTTTCGCATATGCCCTCCGTCGCAACACGGTGCCATCGACTTAGTCAAAAAACTTTGCCTGTGTACCTACAAGATATACTCGGTGCAGTCGCCTCACCGCAACGACGACACCGCGCATCAGAAAGGCGGGCAACGATAAGCGAGCGATCCTCGCACTGGAGCCGCAGCAAAGCACCGTTACACAGAGCTGCGGATCAGCCCGCTCGCATCAACGGTTCGCGCGACTTCACTGACAATTTACGCATCCACTGTTTCCGATGCGCGCCATGATCGGTTGTGTCTCTGTGCGACTGAGCCCACTCATCCCATCTGTTCCAGTGACAGACACAGATGCAGTTACCCGCCACACTCCGGGTGCACCAGGCGGTGGATAAACGAGATACGTCGTACTTTGCTGCGTCGAACCATTCGACCACACGTATGAGAGCGGGTTTTGGCCCAGCAAGGTAGGAGCTAGCGACACGGTGACCAACTGTGGTGGGGAGTTTGCAGACGCGAACGATATCCTTGATGGAGTTGCCATAAATCGATAACCACAAAAACTGCCAACGGCAGCGAGCGCATCAACAACAGGCTTCCAATCGTTGCGACGATTGCACTGCGTCAGCGTTCGTGCTGTAAGCTGAGCTCGTACTTGCACATTGGTCATCGATGGAAACCGCGACCTCACGAGTGCCGCGACGCCGCTGATCACCGCGGTCGCGGCAGACGAGTGATTCAGTTCAGTCGTGGTATTCGAATTGTTTGCTCCGGGAATCCAGCCGTTTGTGTTGTAATTGCCAACCAAATTTTTCGATAACGCTGTCAGTTCAACTTTCGCGCTGGCGGAAGACTCAGGATTCTTGGTTCCATCTGGTTCCGTCGCCGAAACGGCGAAGACCTCGCCCTTTGAAGCCGGAAACACAACGACGTCGGAACCACCGCCCGGGTAGTTTGGGACGTTTGTGCCGGCTGCTCCGATAAAGAGCACATCATGATTGTAGTAAAGTCGATTGATCTCGTCGGACAGCAGGTCAGAATGTGAGGTTTGACCAAACGCCATCGCTACGATGTGCTTACGCGTCGGATCAGTCTCGTGCGCTGCATAACGAACGCCGAGCATGATCTGCGACATCGCCGGGCCCCATTGAAT
>JBBRVM010000460.1:0-3491 GCA_038246865.1 Burkholderiales bacterium | reverse complement strand
TCCATGCTCTTTGTAAACGACTGTATGGCCAGCTTTCAGCGCCACCCGCGGTACAGACGTAAAAATTCAGATTATCACGACACTCCGCTGCGACGTTCCGGGAATTTCGCAATGAATGAAAGTGTCGTTTTCGCGATCAGGTACGCTGATTTGGCCCGGTTGACAGAGCTTACACCGCAGCTAGCGGGCAATGAATCAAGTCGGCGTGATTAGTGCCAATAGCGCGGGTAAATGTGGTCAGCTTTTCCATGAAACGTCTATTGCACTGGGGCTACGTTCGCAATTATCTCAATCTCGACTATCGCTATAACTTGCGCTTAGCCCCTGCATAGTCGTGCTTTCAGCCAAAAGCTGATATACAACGCGCTAGCGAAATTGGCGTTTTTACGCCATCACAGGCTTACCCACAAACGCCAACATCTACGACCGAAATGTGCGCGCGCGACGCAGCAGATCCACTACAAACCCTGCAAATGCGAGGGTCCATGCGGCCAGCGCAATGTAGAAAAAAACTTGCGGCAGGAAGCCCAGGAAATTGAACCCCAGCGCTTCGCTCATCCGATCTGTGCCCACCGCGTACATGCCAAGCGGAAAGACCGCGCCCCAATACAGCGGGTCGTATTTCAGCGGGAACCGCTTGTACACATGGCGCCACAGCGCAAGTATCACCAGCATGGGAATCCACCAGGTGCCCGTCGCCCAATAAAACACCGTGAAGCCCTTGATAAACGGCAGCAGTGAAGTGAGAAATGGCGCGTCGGCCACATTGATGATGAGCAGCGATCCAGCCAGCGTAGAGATCGCCATTGCCCCCATGTTGATCCAGTACGGCGGCGACAGATCACCCGGAGACAGCGGGAAGAACGTGTAGCGGTAAAAGATGAGCGACATCATCCAGATGTAGAGCATGCCACCCCATAGCCACATCGAGAGCGCAAGGAAATTCAGTTCCAGCTTACCGGGCTGGCTGACGTGTGCTGCCAGTAATGTGCTGAGAACAGCGATCGAGTGGGTCGCCACAACCGCGAGCAGCCAAGCCCCGCTGATGCCCTTGTCCAGCGACGGCTTGTGCTCTTTGACGGTGAACCCTGTAAAGATCGTATACGTCAGCCCAACCCACAGTAGCAGCGCGACCGCCCAGAGCACTGTGCCCGTCCGAAAGTCCGCTGCGAGCAACACGAACTGTCCGCCCAGAATGCAGGTCGCCGCCACAGAGGTGAAAAATCCTGGGCCGCGCAAATGATCAATCATGTCGCCAAAAAATCGGCGCGGATACCGGATCATGCGTAGCACGGTCAATATCCAGAGCACCGCGTAGACGACGATGTTGAGCTGGAACAACGCATTGGCTAGCGATCGCATTTCCTGCAGATGCGCGGCGAGCGAAACGATGCCCGTCGCCATGACCATGCCGAAGTACGCAGGCGACAACCCCGCTAAATGGTCAAGCGCTTGCCCGGTTGCCGACTCGCGCGGAGCCGAAGGTTCGGGTCTTTCTGGTGCAGCACTCATTGCGCAGACAATGATAGGACAAACGTCAAACCATTAGTCTTCTAAATTGGCGGCACAATGAGCAATAATATTTCACAAGTATGCAACGACTGGGGCGAGTTATGGCGGGCGTTACGCACTTTTAAAGCGTGCCTGCCTGACAGCGACAACTGGCCAAAATTAGGCGTTCGGTCAACGATTTTCGAGGGGCGTTATTGATCCTGCAACTACGTCACTTGTAGCCGGTCTACCGTTATTGAAAACCGCATCAAACAAAAAATTCCAGCGTTAAACTTGCAGTGATTCTTATTCCACTTTTCTACCTTGAACTACGCGTGGGCACTGATTTTGCTGATGCGCTATCTTAGAAATTTGTGACTGGTTGAATGCCAGTACGACAATGGCATTTTCGACCTCAATTGATTCCCTAGGTGGGTAGTTTTTCCCAGTGGTTAGCGCTCCCTTTATCAACGATGTTCCGCTTCAGAACGCTGCAGAAGTCGCGACGCAGAGCCGTGTCGTCGTCTCGACTGCCGCACCCCACGTTGATGACCCGTGGCGCCTTTACCTGTCACGCCCCGGCCAGGCCTACGCCTGTGCTCATAAGCGTATTTCACGCGATGCGTCGCTCGCTTGTGGCGTGTCCAGTAGTGAACTTGGCTGGGCGTTTTTGACGAGCGCTTTTGCGCAATGCCGGCTGATCGGGCACGTGCCTGACGCGAGAAAGATTGCCGCAGATTTCGCTTCGGCCGCACATCATTTTTCGGCTCAACACGACAAACGTGGCCTTCGTTTGACCCGACTGGGACCTGCGGCTATCGCGATGCGCATGGGCCAATGGTCTGTCGCACTGCAGGAGTTTGAAGCCCTGATCGGTCACTTTGATCTCAACACGCTCGATGCCGACAACTTCTACCTGTGCTTTGGGCTGTCCACTGCTTACGTCTACGAAGGTCGTCTGGAGGAAAGTCTGCGCTTCGGGTATGCCGCATTGCATCTCGCCGAGCAGCTGGACTTGTCTCCTGAGTTTGCAGCAGCCGCGTTGCCCTTGGGCGTCGCGCTAATGGCGGCGAAAGACCCGGAAGAAGCAGAAACGGTATTGGCGGTTGCGGTCACTGTCGCGGTGCTGGCGGACGCCCCCATTCTTGTCAAAGCGCTGCGCAACAATCGTGCGGTGGCGTTACGGCGAATTGATCGCCTTGATGACGCGCAAACACTGCTGGATCAGGTGTTGAGCGACGACGCGCCGATGGTCGGTGGACAACAATTTGTACATTACAACGCGGCTGAGTTGCATCTGAAGCGCGGCAACCTGACTTTGGCAAAAGAACACTTTGATATCTCGAAAGAACTGCTGGCAGCCCGAGGCGCATCCGGCCTTGATCTGATCAAACAGCATCATATTGAAGGCGCGATTGCCAATCGTGAAGAGCGACTCGACGAGGCCATTGCAGCATTTCAAAGGGTCGATCAAATGCTGCCCGAAGTCTCAGCGTTGCGCTTCGATGATCGAGCCGAGTGCTACGACGAATTGGCAGACGTCTTCGCGCGGGCGGGTCGCCCTGAGGAAGCATTCATTGCACAGCGAAAATCGTCACGGCAATATCAACACAGCCTCGCTGTAGTCAACCGCATACGACGATTTTCGATGCAGGTTCGGGAAGAGATCCAACGAGTCGCCAGAGACTTGCAGCACGAATCTACGGAACGCCGAAAACTTCAAGCCATCAATTTGCAATTGCGCGAACAGGTCGATCTCACGCTGTCCGAGGCCACGCGCCTGCGAGACCAAGTCAGCCACGACAGTCTCACAGGTGTGTTCAATCGTCATTACCTGGACTCAGCACTACCCAGATTGCTTCAGCTCAGTCGACAATCGGCAACGCCATTTTCAATGGTGATGGTCGACCTCGATCACTTTAAAAAAGTAAATGACCGCTACGGCCATTCTGTTGGCGACGAAGTACTCATTAGCTTTTGCACATTCGCCCGCGAATGCC
>JBBRVM010000459.1:0-3507 GCA_038246865.1 Burkholderiales bacterium | reverse complement strand
GATCGCATCCACCGGTTTCTGCAGCGGCACCACCAGCACCCGCCAGAAAAAAACGACCAGCAGCACGTGAAAGCCGATCGCGCTGCTTACTGCGACCCATCTCAATGGCTGCATGGCTAGATCTTTGCTCCGGCGCGCAGACTTAAGGAATCAAGAGCGGCTTTCAGTGCGATTGCTGGTGCGCCGTCTGCGCGCGTCCATGGGGCTTAAGTCCCGCTGCATCAAGATTTCAGTCTGGCCATGCGATAGACATCGGCATATTGCCCGTCGCGGAAGGCGAAGCCCGCCGAGGTGCCCTCAGTCACAAAACCGAATTTTTCATAAAGCGCAATCGCCGCGACGTTATCGGTATAGACGTCCGCCTCGATGCGCAAAACCTGCATCCAGCGCTCGGCCAGCGTCATCGCCTCCTGCATCAGCTGCGCGCCCACACCCAGTCGCCGCGCGGCCTTGTGCACGCCCATGCCAATCGCGGCGACGTGGCGCCGGCGCAGCGACCGCTCCATGAAAATGCCGACGTTGCCAACCAAACGATCACCGCTGATCGCGACCAGTTGAATCTGTTCTTGGCTTAGTCCGGCGATCCGCTTTTCCCACAGCGCGAGCGATGGATGCGGCAGCTGCAGCGTTGCGCTGTACACCGAGGGTTCGGCGTAAAGCGCGCGAATTCCGTCGACGTCTTGCGCTTCACAATGGCGGATGATGATGGGGCCCATGGTGCTATCTCTCCTCGTTCGCGGTGGTTTCAGCACTGATTCGTCCGCTACGATAGCGTCTTCAATGTTATCGAATCAAAATGCGCCGTCCGACTCGCTTTTACAACGTTTTCGCATGGTCCCTGGGCCTGGGATTAGTGGGTGTCGTCTTGGGCACGCTGGTGCAAATGTCTTACATGTCCGCCCGCAGCAGCGACCCACCGTTGATGGGCCTCCTGTTAAGTGGCCCCTTAAGCGCCGTGATCGGCGCGATCTTCGGCTGGTTCAAGCCACTCAAGAGCCGCTACGAGGAGTGAGGGCAGGCCCATGCGCGAAAGGCGCACTCTAGCGCCGGCGGACGCTGTCTTATGGTTCCCCAATGTCCTTACTTTTCGCCGTGCTGGACGGCGAAATCATATCTGTCGCCACGATCACCCAATCCGGCAAACGGGGAACTCACCATTCCCAAGAATGAGAGACACAATTTGACCTGATCGGCATAACCATGGAAAAAAGCCTGAATTCGTGCGTCACCTCTTGACGCATGAAAATGGAAAATGATCACACACATTGAGGAGATCACCATGGCAACCCGTCGTCGCTCGCGTAACGCTCAAATGCCGCTCGAAATCGCGCCCATCGTTCATCTATGGCTCTTGCGTTTGCTTGTTCCGCTGGGCGGCCAGCGTGAATTTATCGCTCCAATTTGTTTCAGCAGCGATACGCTGGCCGAGACGCTTGGCTTGGGCGAATGGATTTGCTCGGAAGTGCACGCCTTCGAGTCGAAATCAGTGCGTGCAGATTTACGGAAACTGTATCAACTCGGTGAGCAGACGTTCCACGACGCGCGCACCCCAGGTTGTCTCAATCGGAATGTTGCCCGCCTCGCAAAACTGGTGGGCTTGTCGGAGCCGGACTGCCGCATTCTGGAATTTGCAGTGATGATTCAAAGCGAGCTATTACTTGATGAGACCGCCGACTTGCTGGGCCAGTTGTCATCAGCGAAAGTATTTCACGCGCTTTCGGTTCTGCTCGACCTCCCTGAGCTGGTAGTCAGGGAATCATTGAGTGCGCACGGAATCCTCGCCCGCTCTGGGCTGGTGTCGGTCTGTCGGATTGGTACCTCGACGTTGCGTGGAAAATTAGACCTGCTTTCAGATGATTTTGCTGACTATGTTGTTACCGCCGATACCGACCCGCTGAGTTTACTGCGCGACTCCGTGGCGCTCTCGTCTCCCGCTCAACTCAGGCTTACCGACTACACACACATTGAGCCTTCGCTTGCCATCTTGCGCCCCTATTTGAAGCATTCAGTTGCCACAGGTCGCCGTGGAGTAAACGTATTACTTCATGGAAACCCGGGGACGGGCAAGAGTCAACTGGCCAAAGTGTTGGCACAAGAGCTTGACTGCCAACTGTTTGAAGTGGCCAGCGAAGAGCGGAACGGTGACCCCGTAATTGGCGAGCAGCGTTTACGCTCCTTTCGTGCCGCACAAAGCTTTTTTGCGCAGCGTCGCGCCCTTGTTCTGTTTGAGGAAGTTGAAGACGTGTTCAGCGACGGAGGCGCTTTTTTCGGGCGGAAAAGTACCGCACAAAACCGCAAGGCGTGGATAAATCGAATGCTTGAAGAAAACGCTGTTCCGACGCTCTGGCTTTGCAATTCCATTCAAGGCCTTGATCCCGCGTTTATTCGGCGATTCGATATGGTCTGCGAATTGCCGGTGCCGCCCAAAAAGCAGCGTGAGCGAATTATTCATGACGCCTGTTCTGACTTGCTTGATGCGCCCACGGTCGCGCGTATCGCCGAATCGGAATCACTTGCGCCAGCAGTGGTTACAAGAGCGGCTTCAGTGGTGCGTTCGATTCGTGGCGAAATGGATGAGACTGGCGCCGCCGCAGCTTTTGAACTGTTGATTGGTAGTACGCTGCAGGCTCAAGGGCACCCGCCCATTCGAAAGAAAGACTTAAGCGGGCTCCCGGAAATCTATGATCCGTGCTTTATTCAGGCTGACGCGGATCTGGCTCAAGTGACGCTCGGATTAGTGCAGTCGAAGTCAGGTCGATTGTGTCTGTATGGGCCTCCGGGAACGGGAAAAACAGCCTATGGAAGATGGCTGGCCGAACAAATGGGTGTGCCACTGGTCGTTAAACGCGCTTCTGATCTGATGTCCAAGTGGGTAGGCAAGAACGAAAAAAATATTGCCCGAGCCTTCAAACAGGCAGAACAGGATGGCGCGCTTCTTGTAATCGACGAGGTGGACAGTTTTCTTCAGGATCGGCGCGGCGCTCAACGTGGCTGGGAGGTGACGCTCGTTAATGAAATGCTGACTCAGATGGAATCGTTCTCCGGCGTATTCATTGCTTCAACCAATTTGATGGACGGCCTTGATCAAGCGGCACTCCGCAGATTTGATCTCAAAGTGAAGTTTGACTTCCTGATGCATGAACAGGCGTGTGAACTGTTTCGCCGCCACTGTGTGAGTTTGTCCATCGCCGCGGCGCAGCCCGCGCAGCTTGTGCGCTTGATGCGCTTACAAAAGCTGACGCCGGGTGACTTTGCTGCCGTGATGCGCCAAAACTGTTTCCGACCGATCAGATCCGCGGCCGAGATGGTCTCAGCGCTTGAGGCTGAATGTGCGGTGAAGGAGGGAGCGCGCTCAAAGCCTTCAATTGGCTTCCTCCATTAGTCATCCTTGGGGATAGCTCCGCTGCATGCCAATCAACGATGGGCGAACCGTCGCCTGCGCCGATCTGTGCTACAACCGTTTCGAAGGTGTGTCGGATGGTTGCAGGGTGAAAAGACGCCTTTCTT
>JBBRVM010000458.1:0-3520 GCA_038246865.1 Burkholderiales bacterium | reverse complement strand
ACGATGACGAACAGCCACCCCTTGACGGTGCTTGCAAGCGCAATCTCTGAGGGCGTATCAAACCATGCAACGACGAGCCGGTCGGAAAAGAGTATCCAAAGGGCGGCAAACAAGGCGTAAACCAGAGCCATGCCCAGCGGCGACCATCCTTCCGGGGACTGGGTCGTTATGGAGACGCTGGTGTCGTTTTCCATGAGGCGGCTGAGTGGACGAGCGTCGCTGCGTCGGAAACGCGATTCCTGATGGCAACAAAGGAGTCAAAGTTCGCGAGAAATGCTGTCGCCATGTCCGGATCAAAGTGAGTGCCGATCCCGTCCGTCATGATGCGGTTTACCTCAGTCAACGCGAGCGCCGGCTTGTAAACGCGAGCCATACTGAGACCATCGAAGACGTCGGCAAGGGCCATGATCCGGGCTGACACGGGAATAGCATCGCCAGAAAGCCCGTCGGGATAGCCTGAGCCATCCCATTTTTCGTGATGCCAGCGTGCGATCTCCTTGGCGAGCGCCAGAAATTGCACGGGAGCTTCCGCATCTTTTTCGGCCAGCTCGATCGCATCAAACCCCCGCCGGGAATGGGTTTTCATGACTTCCCATTCCTCGGCATTGAGCGGACCCGGCTTCTGAAGAATGGCATCGGGAATAGCAACCTTGCCGATATCGTGCAACGGTGCCGAGCGCACCAGCAAGACAACATAACGATCCGTCAGCAAATCCCTGAATCGCGGATGATCGCGCAACAACAGCGCAAGCTGCTGGACATAATTCTGGGTACGCAGAATGTGATTGCCAGTGTCGGTATCGCGCGTCTCTGCCAGATGCGCCAGCGCCCGGATGCTGACTAGCTGGGTCAAATCGTTTTCAACCATCCGCAACTTGACTTCAGCCTCAAGTAAAGCGGCATGGTCGCGCAGAATATGGCGTGCGCGCGAAGCCTCAAGCTGGGTGCGCACACGGGCGAGCACTACGTTGGGTTTGATCGGTTTGGCAATGTAGTCAGCTGCGCCCAGGCCCAGCCCGCGCTCCTCGTCGCCCGCATCGGCTAGCGCCGTCAGAAACAACACCGGAATGTCGTGCGTCGCCGGGTTTGCCAGCAGCTGCCTGAGCACCTCATAGCCGTCAAGCTCGGGCATCATGACGTCCAGCAAAATGAGATCGGGTCGCGGGTCGGTGGCAGCCGCCCGTAATGCGCTGGCACCGGAGTTGGCCGCACGAACGCGATAGGTTGGGTGCAGCAGGCCGGTCAACACCTGCAGGTTAACCGGCTCGTCGTCCACAATCAGAATAGTTGCATCCAACAGCCGCTCCTCATCTGTTTTGCGCGCTTTGATCGTTGCCGGTTACAGATTTTTCTGACTATACACGTGACATCGTTCGCTGTGTTTATGACACGGACATTTTTTTGATCGACCTGTTCTGGATTATGCTTTTGGCGATTACTCACTTCATTTCCTCTTGCTTCGGCACCAACGGCACTGATCAAGTGCGGCCCGGAAGGCTGGCGGCGGTCGCGAAGCTGCTGATTAGGTGATAGTCTCGCATGCGAACGTGTGATCACTGATCGACAAGGAGAGGTCCAATGAATCCGGCTAAAGGCGAGCGTTGTGCGGCAGAGCAATTTGCCGCAAGCCACCGCGTCGGTCGGTCGCCTCGCGTTCCATCCATCCGCTGCGTTTTGTTGATGCGCTTCGGGCGACTCGCTCGTCGTGACTGATCGCGCCTCCGTGACATTGGCGAAAGGTGGACCGCGGCCGATCTCCTGGCTGCATTGGGGCTGCGAAAGCGAGCAAGACCTCACGCTGAAGCGAAAGGTGTTCAACACCAACGTAGCGGCGCTCATTACGGCGGTGTCGCTGGCCTCTTTCGCCGCCCTGTACGCGCTCATCCCCAATTCGGCGCTGCACACCGCGATCTTCATGCATACGCCGTTTCTGGCAGCCGTCATCACGGTGCCGTGGATGAATCTTGCAAGGCATGCCGGTCTAGCGCGCTGGACGCTTTTGGTAACGGTCACCGGCTTACTGGTCTTCACGATCTGGACTGTAAGCGGGTCAACCCTTCACGTTCACTACTACTTCGTATTCTTGGCCCTGGTCGTCGTCACAATCGTGCCCATAGGTGAATGGCCAGCGATCATCGGGATCATTGTGGTCAATCTCGGGCTGTTCGCTTATTGCGAATTCGCAGGTGTTGCGCCCGCGCCCGAACTGCTCTCGCTTGACGACTCGACGGTAGCGATGTTCCGCGCGGTTCACACCATCGCGTTTGTGTGCACGGTCGGGATCAATTTCTGGGCTGCTGAGTCCGCCAGGAGCCAGCACGAGCGGAGCCTGCTGTCCCTTTCGCAGCATGATGCGCTGACCGGACTGGCTAACCGGCGACGCATGGAAGATCGCCTTTCGAACGCACTCACGTCAAGCCGCCGAACCGGGCAGTGTGGCGCTATCGTCTTTCTCGATCTTGACAACTTTAAGCCGTTGAATGACGCGCACGGACATGCGGCTGGCGATTTTCTGTTGCAGGAGGTTGGCCGCCGACTGATCGCCTGTGTGCGGGAATCCGATGAAGTGGCGCGCTTTGGCGGTGACGAATTTGTGGTCATGCTCACGAACCTTGGCGTCGATCCCGCCGAAGCTCGCACAAACGCGTTGCGGATTGCCGAGAAGATTCGCGCCCGCCTGGCTGAGCCCTATGAGGTCCCCATCACCTCTGCCGTGACGGACGAACAGGTTGTGGAACACCGATGCTCGGCGAGCCTGGGACTAGCACTGTTTACCAAGCTACGTGTTAGCCACGAGGTTCTGCTCAAACAGGCGGACAGCGCTATGTATCGAGCCAAGGATGCAGGCCGCAACACGGTCGTCCTGCATGCCGAAACGATCACTTCGCCCTGACTCCGGGGGGGTCGCTTGAACTGACCGCACTTCCCGTTCACGGAGGCGGCAGAACAGTATCAGCGACGCTGGCAACCACGAGCGTGACGGTGATGATCAGTCATGCTGTCGAAGGCGGTGTTGTGAAAATACCCCTCGCGCAACACGCCGTAAACGTGCTCGACGGGATTGAACTCCGGGCGTGTGCGGGCAGCGACAGCAGGTGCACGGTGGCTGGAGGCGTCAGGCAGTGACTGGCATGCCATCCCGCACCGTTGAGCAGCATCGCCACTAGCACGCGGAATCGCCCAGTTAAACCGCTCACAAACCTGCGCCTACGTGGCTGGCAAAATCTCTCGATCAACGTCTTCGCGACCGACGCTTTCGCGCTGTTCACCACGCAAACTGACGAGATGCAACGCGCAAGCAAACCCTATACAAAACGGACGCGAGATGAGCTAAATTTACGTCCTATTGGCTAATCCGAAAGGCTTGAACCTCCTCGCTTGTGACCCCAACATCCTTCAAGCTTTGAGCAAACGCTACGCGCGTGCTGCGGCAGCCGCTTCTCTGCGGGCGACCCACTCACTACCTGCGGAACCATTTCTCGTACGAATGGCCGAAACACCGCAACGCTAATTGGTGCTT
>JBBRVM010000457.1:0-3524 GCA_038246865.1 Burkholderiales bacterium | reverse complement strand
TCCTCGGCGGTGCCGTGTGAAAAATTCAGGCGGAAAACATCGCACCCAGCCTCAATCATCGCGGCAATGATGTCAACGGTGTCGCTCGCGGGGCCGAGCGTGGCAACTATTTTGGTGGCTTTCATACGGGCGAGTGTAGTCCCCGTATGTGGCTGTAGTTTGACGCAGTTGCGAGTTATGAGCTAGATAAGCGCCAGCTACGCGTCTGAACTCGGCGTCATTCTCGCCACCAGCGGGAATCCAGATCAGTGGCTATCGCCGTCACCTCAATTCGCCTGGCAATGTGTGTGACGTTGCATCTCCGGCTGGCGCCGAGGATGACCACGAAAGGTCGCGTCCAAAGCTCGCGCTACTACTCCTGACAATCCCCCGCCCGCACCGCAGAAATCACTTCCTTTCGGTGCTGTTTCTCGCCGAACTTGGTGCCGATGGTGTCGACCTCAGCCTGGTACTCGCTGGGGCTCACGATGGTGATGATTGTGGTGTTGGTGCCAGCAATCAGACCCAGTTTGCAGGTTGCGTGCACACGATACTTGTTATCGGCGACTTTGGTCGTGTCGGTCTTGCAGAGAAAGGCAGCCAGTTGCAGCGTGCGCGAGATTTCTTTCTTGGGGCTGGCGCAGTATTCGCTGTTGCGCGTCTCGTATTCGACCGGCGTGAGGTCAAGTTTCTCGATCTTGCGCTCGACTTTCCACAATCCGGGTTTCAGCTGATCAAGCGGGATGGAGTCGAGCGCGAAGCTGGTCGACGCTGAGCAGAGCACGCCGAAGGAAAGCAGAGGTAGCAGAATTTTTTTCATAGGTGTTTAACGTTTCAGCCCGAGTCGTGTTGACTCATACACAACGAATCGCCTCACCCGAATCCTCTGCCGCAAAGGGAGCGCGATTGCGCGCGAGTCCAGACGCCGGGCTTCAGGCATCCGTCACAGCGCCCTTGCTCGCACTGGACGCCAGTTTCGCAAACTTGTACATCACGCCCTTGGTGTACTTCATCGGTGGCGCTACCCAATTGAACATTCGCGCAGCAATCGTCGCCTCGTCAACGTTCAGCTGCAACAGCAATTTGTTCGCGTCGACCGTAATGGAATCGCCTTCTTCCACGATGCAAAGCAGGCCCCCCATTTGCGCTTCCGGCGAGATGTGCCCAACCACCATGCCCCACGTACCGCCCGAGAAGCGGCCGTCGGTAATCAATGCCACGGTCTCGCCCATGCCCTTGCCGACAATCGCGCTGGTGGGCGAGAGCATTTCGCGCATGCCGGGGCCGCCTTTCGGGCCTTCGTAGCGCAGCACGAGCACATCGCCGTGATTGATCTTGTCAGTCATGATCGCTTCCATGCACTCGGGCTCGCTGTTGAACACGCGCGCCGGGCCGGTGAGTACCGGATTTTTCAGTCCCGAGATCTTGGCGACACAGCCTTCGGGCGACAGATTGCCCTTGAGAATGGCGAGGTGGCCCTCTTTGTACATGGGGTTGTCTGGCTGACGAATTACGTCCTGTGTTTTTGCGGGCAGATCGGGAATTTTGGCCAATTCTTCGGCCATCGTTTTACCGGTGATCGTCATGCAGTCGCCATGCAGCAGGCCCATGTTCAGGAGCATTTTGAGCACTTGCGGCACGCCACCGACCGCGTGCAAATCGGTCATCACGTATTGACCTGACGGTTTCAGATCGCACAGCACTGGAACCTTTTTGCGCATGCGCTCGAAGTCATCAATCGTCCAGTCGATGTCGGCCGCGTGGGTGATCGCGAGGAAATGCAGCACCGCATTGGTCGAGCCGCCGGTGGCCATGATGACGGCAACGGCGTTTTCGACGGACTTCTTGGTGATGATGTCGAGCGGCTTCAGGTCCGCCTTGATCGCTGCCAGCAACACGCGACCGGATTCAGCGACGCTGTCTGATTTCTCCTGGTCGGGGTTCGCCATTGACGACGAGCCGAGCAGGCTCATGCCGAGCGCTTCGAATGACGACGACATCGTGTTCGCGGTGTACATGCCGCCACAGGCGCCGTGCGAGGGGCACGCATTTTTCTCGATGCCGATGAAATCTTCTTCGGAAATCGTGCCCGCCGCATGTCGGCCTACCGCCTCAAACGGTGACACGATGGTCAGCGCCTCACCTTTCCAGTTGCCCGGCTTGATGGTGCCGCCGTAGCAGTAAATCGACGGAATGTTAATGCGGCACATGGCGATCATGCCGCCCGGCATGTTCTTGTCGCAAGCGCCCAGCACCAGCACGCCGTCCATCATCTGGCTCTGTGTAGCGGTCTCAATCGCGTCGGCGATCACCTCGCGTGAGACGAGCGAATACTTCATCCCCTCAGTGCCCATGCTGATGCCGTCGGTGACGGTGATCACGCCGAACGTCTGCGGCATGCCGCCTGCGGCCTTGATCGCTTCAACGGCACGATCCGCTAGCGGTTGAATGCCCGCGTTACACGGATTCATCGTGCTGTGGCCATTGGCGACGCCGACGATGGGCTTGTCGAAATCATTATCGCCAAAGCCGACCGCACGAAGCATGGAGCGATTGGGCGAGCGGGCGATGCCAGCGGTGATGGTTTTGCTGCGGCGATTGAAAGGCATGGTTTTGTTTGGAGTGAAGAGTGAACAGTGAGCAGTGAGCAATGAGCGGTGTGGCTTTCGCGAGCGCATGAAGTGCTGATCGAAGAACCTTTTGATTGGTATTGTCTCATCCGCTCAAGGGCTAACATCACGCAAAACGCTACTTTGCGCCCGTCGTATCGAGCGGCTGCTCACTGTTCACCGCTCACTGCTCACTTTTCCCACATGCTTATCCATCCCGACATTGACCCCATCGCGTTACAAATTGGCCCTCTCGCCATCCGCTGGTACGGTCTGACCTACCTCGCAGCCTTCGTGCTTTTCATGCTGTTGGGCCAATACCGCGCTCGCAAACAGATTTTGCAAGGCTGGAAGCCGGGCGACGTTGACGAGTTGTTGCTCTACGGCATTTTGGGGGTGGTTTTGGGCGGGCGCATCGGCTATTGCCTGTTCTACAAGCCCGGTTATTACCTGAGTCATCCGCTGGAGATTTTTGCCGTCTGGCAGGGTGGTATGAGCTTTCACGGTGGCCTGCTCGGGGTGATTTTTGCGATGTGGCTATACGCGCGGCGCACGGAGCGAAAGTTTTTGCGGGTGATGGATTTCATCGCGCCGCTAGTGCCACTCGGCCTGGCGTCGGGCCGTATCGGCAACTTTATTAACGCCGAATTACCGGGGCGGGCAGCCGATCCGTCTCTGCCGTGGGCCATGATTTTCCCGACGGTAGACAGGATTCCGCGCCATCCGTCGCAGTTGTATCAATTCGCGCTCGAGGGCGTGCTGCTGTTCATTATTCTGTGGATTTACTCCAGCAAGCCGCGTGCTCTGGGACGCGTTTCTGGGGCGTTTCTGGTGGGCTACGGCGTACTGCGCTCCATTGCAGAATTCTTCCGCGAACCGGACGCGTTCCTTGGGTTCCTGTCGTTCGGGATGACGATGGGGCAGTGGTTGAGTGTG
>JBBRVM010000456.1:0-3526 GCA_038246865.1 Burkholderiales bacterium | reverse complement strand
CTACAAGGAGCTGGGCAATGCCGGCCTCAAGGCAAAGGACGTGCCGGTGGTGGCGTTCTCTGTGGGCGAGGAAGAGCTGCGGGGCGTGGACACCAAGCCGCTGGTCGGTCACCTGGCCGCATGGAACTATTTCCAGTCGATCAAGAACCCGACCAACGATGCCTTCATCAAGAAATGGAGCGACTATGCCAAGGCCAAGGGCATTGCCGGTCACAAGGACAAACCGCTGACCAACGACCCGATGGAAGCCACCTACATTGGCATCTACATGTGGAAACAGGCCGTAGAAAAAGCCAAATCCACCGACTCCGACAAAGTGATCGCTGCGATGGCCGGCCAGACGTTCAAAGCGCCAGGCGGATTCACCTCGACGATGGACATGAAAAACCATCACCTGCACAAGCCAGTCTTCATCGGCGAAATCAAGGCCGACGGTCAGTTCAACGTCGTATGGAAAACAAAAGGCCCAGTGGTCGCCGCTCCGTGGAGTCCGTTCATTCCCGGCAACGACAAGAAGAAGAATGAGCCGGACGGCAAGACAAAAATCTAGTAACACTGTCTCAGGACTGATTTAGCCGATTCAGCGAGTCAGTCCATCCTCCGTGAGCCGGGCGCATGCTGCACTTACCGTTGCAGGGGCCCGGCATTTTTTTTGGCGCGTCGAACGAACACGCGACAACCGCCGTTAATGCTGCACTGTTGCCGGGAGACTAGTTTGTTACGTCGCATCACCTTCTATAGTTTGCTGTTGTGCGCCTGGCTAATGGCCGTATCGACGGCAATCGCACTGTCTCCAGAATCGGCAAAAGCCATCGCCGTCGGCGAAAATGATGACCGTATCAAGGCGCTTTCCGCCGCGCTTGTCACGCCTGACGACAACCTGTCCAATCTGGTCGACGCCCTGCTCGGCGACACCGCCAAAACTGCGGGCGATCAAGTCCTCATCGTCACTGACGGCAAAGCTGTCAACGCCGCCACAGGGGCCGAAACACCGCTACCAGCAACCGTCGAAGACGTAGTCAACAACAACCGCATGCGTCGCGAACTGGAAGCCGCCAAGGCCGCATTTGGATTATTTTCCGACAGTATTCGCGTGAGGAACAACGCGATTACTGAACTCCGGGAATCTGCCGACGAGAGCCAACTGCCGCTCATTGATCGCGCGCTCAGCAAAGAAACTGACGCATCGCTCAAAGCGAAACTCGAACAATTACGCGCGGCTATGCTCATCGCGTCAACCGACAAACAGAAGCGACTCGATGCGATTGTCGCGCTCACGGCGAGTACACAACCGAGCGTTAAATCGTTGCTTCAGGAACGCATGAAAGCGGGCGTTGAGACGGATCTTGAAGTGCGAGCCGCGCTCACTACTGCCATTAAAACCGTTGAAGCGCGTCTCGCGTGGGGCGAGCGTCTCGGTGTGGTTTTCACCGGACTGAGCCTGGGCTCCATCCTGTTTCTCGTCGCGCTCGGACTGGCCATCACCTACGGCCTCATGGGCGTCATCAACATGGCGCACGGCGAACTGTTGATGATCGGAGCGTATGCGACCTACCTCGTGCAAAACCTGTTTCGACAATTCATGCCCGGCGCGTTCGATTACTACATCATCGCCGCGATTCCGCTGTCGTTTCTGGCCGCCGCATTAGTGGGTGCGATTCTGGAGCGCACTGTCATTCGCTGGTTGTATGGACGTCCGCTCGAGACCTTGCTTGCGACGTGGGGCATATCGCTGATGCTGATTCAACTGGTTCGCACCATCTTCGGCGCGCAGAACGTTCCCGTCGAAAACCCTTCGTGGTTATCGGGCGGCATTCAGGTGTTACCCAATTTGACGCTGCCGTTCAACCGCATCGCCATCATCTTTTTCGCGTTCTTTGTGCTCGCGGCGGTTTCGCTACTGATCAGTAAAACCCGCCTTGGCCTACTCGTTCGTGGCGTCACCCAGAACCGCAGCATGGCGGCTTGTATGGGCGTGAATACGGCGAGGATCGATACCTACGCTTTTGCGCTGGGCGCTGGCATCGCGGGCCTCGCAGGCTGCGCGTTATCGCAGGTGGGCAATGTAGGACCCGATCTCGGTCAGGGCTACATCGTGGATTCGTTCATGGTGGTGGTGCTCGGTGGCGTGGGTCAACTGGCAGGCACGGTGTACGCGGGTCTCGGCCTCGGCGTATTGAACAAGTTCCTCGAAGGCTGGACCGGTGCGGTGCTCGCCAAGATCATCGTGCTTGTTTTCATCGTCGTCTTCATTCAACGCCGCCCGCAAGGCATCTTCGCCCTCAAGGGTCGCAGCGCGGAGGCTTGAGGTGAACACGTCAACGCTTCCCTCTTCAGTCGCATCAATTGCACCGCCAGTGCCATCGCTGTTGACCCTGCGCGGCAAGATGGTGGTCGCCGCCGTTCTCGCGATTCTGGTCGTCATCATCCCCGTACTAAACGTGATGGTGCCCGCTACGAGCGCATTCCATCTGTCGGACTACGCGGTATCGCTGCTCGGCAAAATCATGTGCTACGCCATCTGCGCGCTGGCGATGGATTTGATCTGGGGCTACACCGGCATTCTGTCGCTCGGCCACGGCCTGTTCTTCGCGCTCGGCGGCTACGCAATGGGCATGTACCTGATGCGCCAGATTGGCCGCGACGGCGTGTACAAAAGTGACTTGCCGGATTTCATGGTCTTTCTCGACTGGAAGAGCGTGCCGTGGACGTGGGCGGGCAGCGAATCGTTCATCTTTCAACTGATTCTGGTCGTTGCTGTACCAGGGCTGTTAGCGTTCATCTTCGGCTATTTCGCGTTCCGTTCGCGCATCAAGGGCGTGTACTTTTCGATCATCACGCAGGCCCTGACGTTTGCGGCCATGCTGCTCTTCTTCCGCAACGAAACAGGCTTTGGCGGCAACAACGGCTTCACCGATTTCAAGCGAATCCTTGGCATTCCAACTGCCACGTCGTCAATGCGTGTCACGCTTTGCGTACTCACCGGCCTCGTTTTGCTCGGCTTCTACCTGATGTCCAGGGCGATCATCGCGAGCAAATATGGTCGGGTGTTGCAGGCCATTCGCGACGCTGAAGGACGGGTACTGTTCACAGGCTACAACACGCTCTGGTACAAGCTCTCGATCTGGACATTGTCGGCGATGATGTGTGGCGTGGCAGGTGCGCTTTACGTGCCGCAAGTAGGCATCATCAACCCCGGCGAAATGAGCCCGGCAGCAAGTATCGAAATCGCCATCTGGACGGCTGTAGGTGGCCGCGCGACGCTCATCGGCCCGATCATCGGCGCATTTTTCGTGACCGGCGCCAAGAGCTGGTTCACCGTGGCTTTCCCGGAATACTGGTTGTACTTTCTGGGTGCACTGTTCATTGCAGTGACGTTGTTCCTGCCACAAGGGATCGTCGGTTTGATGCGCAAGCTGGCTAATAAGGGCGGTGTGAAATGACGCCCGATTTGCTGGAAGATGGCACCAAACGACGCGAGGCTTATCTCGCGAAACAGGCTGCTAACCAAATGTCTGGCACGTCT
>JBBRVM010000455.1:0-3539 GCA_038246865.1 Burkholderiales bacterium | reverse complement strand
TGCTTCAGTTTTTACGCCAACAAGATCATTACTACCGGTGAAGGCGGTATGTGTATGACTAACGATGCTGAGTTGGCTTCAAAAATGAAAACTCTTCGTTCGTTGGCGTTTGGAACAAAGAACAAATTTATGCACTGCGACATTGGTTTTAACGCTTGCATTTGTGGCGGTGGGCATTATTCTCGTGAATCGAAGGCCGACGCGGTGAGGCTCGGGTGACTGACAAACTGCGGTTGCGTGAGTCGCTTAGCAGCGTATCAATTCACGCAAACCCAAGCTTGCAATCAATCCTCAAATCGCATCCAGCCCGACGTGCCGTCCATGCGGATTTGTTCCAGATCGAACAATGTCAAAAAATCAATCGTCTTAAATTCGCGATCAATCGCGGGCGGGCCGCAAAGCTTGATGCCGAGCGCCAGATACGCGGCCAATAGCTTGGGAATCTTTGGTGGCTTTGGAGCAACTACCGACATGTTGCACAGGTATGCCGTCTGCGGACGTGTGAGGAAGGTTTGAGGTGCGAGGTGCTTTTGCAGTGCGAGGTAACTGGCAGCGCCGACCGATTCGTCCTGACTGGTGAGGGAGCTGCAACCGATCAGATAACGCGATCCGTGTTGCCGCGCATAGAGTGCAATCGCCCGCCACAGCGCGTTGAGCACGGCAAAGCTGCGATGGTCAATGTGGACACAGGCGCGGCCCAGCTCCAGCACTTCGGCGCGATGCGGTGCGAACGGGGACAGGTCAAATTCGCGTTCGCAGTAGTAGCCGTGACGCTGCTGCGCCCGGTCGCCCGTCTGCAAGCGATAAGTGCCCACGACTGCGTTGGTCGTGGAGTCAATCACCAGCAAATGATCGCACGCTGCATCGTAGCGGTCCACGTCCAACCCCAGCGCTACGGACTCCGCCAGCCCTTCGCCCAGCTCAACGTTGAACACCTGAAAGCGCAGCGCCTGAGCTTGCAGCAACTCGCGCTCAGTCTGAGCCAGGCGCGTCACATAGCGCGATGTCGACGCCCTGGTTTTGGCGATCAGGTTGGACAGCATGGTGTGATTTTCATGGGGCATGTTCCAGCCGGTTGGTCATTTTGGAGCGATTCTGAAGACTCTATGGCGACGGAAGCATCTGACTTCGGGCGGTAGTCATCGGCACACTGCCGACCACAAAAAATATGACAAATCGAACGCTTGCTCAGGTGGTGGTCAGCATCTATTTGTAACATTTTGTAAACGTACAACAATTTCAGTGGTAATTAGTGTGTTGTTTTGGCCTTGCTGGAACCTGACCTCGTTAACCGCTGACGCTCGTCGAGTTTCATGAGGGTTGGCCTACGGCCGTAATTGCGCTATGTCGGTCGATTCGCTTTTTCAGACGCTGTCCGCATTTTCTGTCGATCCACTTTTTCTGTGGTTCTCGATCTTTTTCATCACGTTCGTGCTGGAAGAAGGTGCGGCGGCGTTTGCCGTGATGCTTGCGCTATCCGACATGCTGTCATTGCCGTTGGCCACCACGGCGGTTTATTGCGGAGTGGTGACGACGGACATCGGCTTGTACGGAATCGGCTATTGCGCTAGCCACTTCAAATGGGCGTTGCGCTGGATCGATGGCCCCAAGGTCAAACGCGCGGGCGAATGGATGGGGCCGCGTTTGCTGCCAGCGATCATCATGAGTCGTCTGTTGCCGTGGATGTTGCCACCGACGTTCATCGCATGTGGTTTTTTGCGATTGCCATTCAAGCGGTTTTTTTGGTGCGTTTCAGGCACGGGGCTGGTGTGGACTGCCGTGGTGTTCGCTGCGCTGCTGGGATTCGGCAATATGTTGTTGCAGCATCGGCTCTCCTGGACATCGGCACTCGTCGTGGCTGGATTTGTGGCGTTGGCGGTGTGGAAGTTCTGGGCGGCGCGCGCGCAGAAGTCGGCTGCCACATCTGCCGCTATTTATGGCGGTGATACGGGGCGCGGCGTTTCGCTTGTCGCGTTAACGCTGCCATCGGTCGCGCAAGCCGAAAGACCACTCATTTGCTGGTTTGAACGGTTACCAGTATGGATTTTTTATGCGCCTGTAGTGGTGATGTGGCTGTTGCTGTCGCTGCGCTATCGCAGCTTAACGCTCCCCACTTCGGCCAATCCGTCCTTTGAATGCGGTGGCTTAGTCGGTGAGTCGAAAAATCAGGCGATGCTGCAGGTCGCTCCCGAGGCACTGAAGTGGTTCGCGCCGCATGTGCTGGTGACACGCTCTGCTGCAGCGGAGGATGAACGGGGCGGTAACGCCGAGGATTTGCAGGTTGCGTTGGGAGCGATGGAATCGGCAGCTATTGAGTTCCCAGTGGTGGCGAAGCCGGATCGCGGCCATCATGGTTATGGCGTTTGCCCCATTTATTGCGTCGCTGACTTGCGAAGCTACATCGATGCGTTTCCGCGAGGAGAAGCCATCGTTTTGCAAAAGCTCGTTGCGCTGCAACACGAAGCGGGTGTGTTTTATGTGCGCTTGCCGGGAGAGCGCTCGGGGCACATTTTTTCCATGAACCTCAGCGCACCCGCACAGGTGGTGGGCGATGGCGTGTCCAGCCTGCGCGAATTGATTCGCGCGGCACCGCTAGTTGCCCGTTGTCGTGCGTTGCAACTGGACTCGCAACAGGATCGCCTCGACTGGATTCCGCAAGCACGCGAAACAGTCCTGCTCGCCTTCGCGCGCAGTCTGCGATTGGGCGCCACCCTGACTGATGGCAGACAGTGGGTCACGCCAACCCTGCTGGCACGATTCGACGACATAGCGGATGGAATCAGGGACTTCTATTTCGGGCGTTTTGACGTTCGTTTTGAGCGATTGGATGAGTTTCAGCGCGGCGAAAACTTTCAGATTGTCGAGGTCAACGGCGTCGGTGCCGAAGCCAATCATATATGGGACGCCAACACGACTTTGCGCAATGCGTACAAGACGTTATTTGCGCAATACAAACTGGCGTTTCACATCGGTCACCTGAACCGACGGCGTGGCTGCCAGCCCGTTGGTGTGCTTGCGCTATGGCGTTTTTTCATCAATCAACAGCGGGTGCTGAAGCTGCTGCAAAGGCAAGCGGATTGCTCGAAGTGAACGGGTTCAAGCGCGCTGTCTTTTTCGTTGGCATCGCCATGCTCGCGACCCCGTCCGCCGCCGCTACGCTCCACGGGCAACGCTTCGATGACAGCGCCCAACTAGCCACGCAAGAGCTCGCCCTAAACGGCCTAGGCCTCCGGTCGATGCTATTCATCAAGGTCTACGTGGCCGGGCTATATCTGCAAGAAAAGACGGCGACGTTTCGACTCATTGCAAATTTGCCTGGTCCCAAGCGCTTGCAACTGCGCATGCTGCGAAAGGCCGACGCTGACGACTTTATCGAGGCGCTGGTCGAAGGTATCGAGGACAACTCGAGCAAAGCCGAGCTCGTTCAGTTGAGCGCGCGCATGCAGCAGTTAAAGCAAACCATGAAAGCCATCAGCAGCGTGGCGGCCGGCGACACCCTTAACTTCGATTTTGTGCCTGGCGTTGGGACATCGGTTACC
>JBBRVM010000454.1:0-3540 GCA_038246865.1 Burkholderiales bacterium | reverse complement strand
TTAGGTCTCGGTGGACTATCTTTGTCGGCAGCGTTGTGGGGCATTTATGGTCTGCGCAACCGTCGTCGTGATGAGTTAGCCGATGATGAGAAAGGCGCAGACAAGCAGGCATAATCATTTGCCCCGCTTTCTTGCGGTCGCAAAAAAGCCCGACTTGGTTCGGGCTTTTTGTTGGGTATGAACCGTTCGACTAACCAGACGAAATGCTGGCGTTGGCCATCAAATCCTCAAGCAGCGCCACCGACACAGTGCCCGAAACCGAGTAAGGATCGAGCACAGGCTTGGCCGAATGTTTGAGCAGGATCGCCATGTTCACACGATCAAAGCTCACTTTGCCCATCGACCACACGGCAAATTTGCGCTCCGTGATCTCCTCAAAATGCAGAATCTGCACGTCCTGGTGTCGGTTGTCGGCCGCGATGCGGTTGTACGTTTCGTTCACTTCCTTGCGCCCGCCTTCGAGCATCTGCAAAAAGATGTAGTTGTTGGTGCAGAGCACGCCGGTAATACCGTTTGACGGATTGTTCTTGCGTGAAGACGCGAGAATAGCGTCCATCGCCGACGGGGTCAGCGCAACAGTGGCGCGGCTGGTGTAAGTGAGGCGAACCAACATGATCAAGCCCTCCGGTTATCAACAAGGGCCAAAAATTCGCGTCGCAGATTCGGATCTTTCAGGAACGAGCCACGCATCACGCTATTGATCATTTTCGAATTCACGTCCTTAACACCACGCCATTGCATACAAAAGTGATCGGCTTCCATGACCAGCGCAAGGCCGTCCGGCTGAATCTTGTCCTGCAACAGGTTCGCCAATTGCGTCACCGCTTCTTCCTGAATCTGCGGGCGACTCATCACCCAATCGGCAAGCCGCGCGTATTTTGACAAGCCAATCAAATTGGAATGTTGATTGGGCATCACGCCAATCCAGACCCGTCCCATGATCGGGCAAAAGTGGTGTGAACACGCCGAGCGAATCGTGATCGGCCCCACAATCATCAGCTCATTCAGATGCTCCACATTCGGAAACTCGGTCACCGGCGGCGGCGGCACATAGCGTCCCCGAAACACCTCGTTCAGATACATCTTCGCCACGCGCTTGGCCGTGTCCTGCGTGTTGTGATCGCTCTCGGTATCAATCACCAGGCTCTTCAATACCTCACGCAGCTTCGCCTCAATCTCGGACTGCAACTCGGGCAACTCGCCATCACGGATGAACTCGCTGATGTTGTCATTCGCATGAAAACGCCTGCCAGACGCCTTGATGCGATGCCGCACCCGCTCGCTGGCGGGCATGGCGGCGATGTCACGTTGCGCCGAGGCGCGAGCGCCAGCGGAGTTGGAAGGTGGGGGAGAAATTTCTGCGGTCATCGGGTACTGCTTTGGGTTGGGTGGCCGGAGCTTAGATTGTCGCATGATGGCTGATTTGGGCAATTGGCTGTGTGAGTGCGCCGAATTGCCGGCGGCGCTAACGCCAAGCGACACAACAATGCAATGGTTTAGGGCTCAAACTCAGTTCCGCCGCCAAAAAAAGAGCAACTCTCCCACCTAGGCAGGTAGGGTTCAAGCAAACCTATCTGTCCTACGCTAGCGTCATGCTCACAGACGCAATACAAAAGCCTCAAGGGATCACACCAAGCCCTATACACAGCGGGTGGGATGGACTATTCTTGTACGCAAGAACTAATCAAAAACTGGGGATACAAGTGGTGGCGCCGACGTTTGACGCTGAACTTCATATCGAGACGACCACCATCATGTTTGCGGACGTGGTGGAGTCGGTGCGTTTGATTGAGCAGGATGAAAAAGGGAACGTTGCTCGCATACGAGCTTTGTTGACGTTTTTGTCAAATCATGCGGAATCTCGGTGCGGCGGGCGAGTGCTTGAGCGTCGTGGTGACGGTCTCCTGATTAAGTTTTCCGAAGCCAGATCGGCTGTTTCATGCGCACACGAGATGCATCGCCGGGCAAGACTGGAAAGTGCGGAGCGTGCAGGAAGCGACGCTATCGTTTTTCGCATTGGGGTGCATTCGGCAGATGTGCTCACCGACTCGACCGCGTTGTATGGAAGCGGCATCAATCACGCGGCGCGTATTACCGGCCTCGCGGTTCCCGGTGGTACGGTCGTGTCTGCTGGCGTAAGAGACTTTCTCACCGCTGGCCTGGACGCGGACATCGACGATATGGGCGATTGCTATTTGCGCAATGTATCTGGACCAATTCGCGCTTACCGTATTTACAGCGTAGCGGCCAAGTCAGAAAACTGGCCGCAGGCACCTCTGCAGGTCAATTTGTCAGTACCCGATGATCTGCGTTTGACGCTTGCCGTTCTACCGATCTCCAGCAAGACAGTGACGACGGTCAGCCCAAACTTGTACAACGTTGGAGACGTGCTGACAGACCAAGTTATCAGCGTCCTTTCGCGTAGCGCGAGTGTTAATGTGATTTCGCACTTTTCCGCCAATGCGTATCGAGGTCGAGCCACGACGACGCAAGAAGTTAGCGAACGGTTAAAGGCAGACTACGTTGTCTCGGGCTCGTACTTCCAGTCTGGACAGCAGCTTAGCGTACGAATCGCGGTGAGCCAAAGCCGCAGCGGACAGGTTCTGTGGGTAGACGAGTTTCGCGGCCCCGAAATAGACGTTCTATCGTCCGAGAGCGATCTGGTGGGGCGAATTGTGAGTGGCATTGCCGACGCTGTGATGGGACATGAGGTGGCTGGTGCGCGGATTCTCCCACTTCCAAATTTGTCGAATCACACGCTTTATCTCGCTGCAATCTCGATGCTGCACCGCTTCTCGCGTTCTGAGTTTCAGAAATCGCGCGAAATGCTCGAAGGCTTGCGTGAGCGAGCGCCAAGGCATCCTGGCCCACTTGCTTGGTTATCGCGGTGGCATCTGTTTAACCTGGTGCAGGGGTGGTCGACGACGCCAGCGGAAGACTGTAACCAGGCAATTGGTCTGAGCAAACGCGCACTCGATCTCGACCCAAAATCCGCCCTTGCGCTGACGATCGCTGGCGGAGCGAGTGTGGGTGTGGTGCACGACGTCGCTGCCGCACAACACTACTACGACGAGGCCATCGCACACAATCCCAATGAATCGCTGGCCTGGCTCCTCAAGGGGGTTTCGCACGGTTTGATGGGCCAGTCTGGCGACGCATTGGCCGCAAGCGAACGCGCGACGCGGCTCACACCGCTGGACCCGATGAAGTTTTATTACGACTCTCTGTGCGCTTCAGCCGCAGCGGGCGCGGGCGAGTACAAACTGGCTGTCGTTTTGGGTGAGCGCGCCGTGCGCGCCAACTGCATGCACGGTTCCGCCTTCCGCGCGCTTGCCATTGCGAAGGGCATGTTGGGTGATATGGACGGCGCAACGGAGGTCATCCAGCGGCTCATGCAAATTGAACCTGCGACATCGCTTGAGGTATTCAGCGCGCGCGCCATCACCGCCAACGAACGACACGAAGCTTTCGCACAAGTTTTACTCAATGCGGGGCTACCCGAGAAATCACCAACAGCGATCAGTAAAACTTAACTAGGGG
>JBBRVM010000453.1:0-3540 GCA_038246865.1 Burkholderiales bacterium | reverse complement strand
TGAGGCCGCAGGGATACTGCGAGCACCTCGACAGCGCACAGGAAGGCCTCCGCTCTACGCGGCTGATCGCGATCTCTTTGCCGCCATCCACACGATCTGGGAGAGTCATCATCGGAATCTGCTTGAGTCTTTCAGATTGCGCGCCAGAGCGTATTGGCCAGCGCTGCGAGCTGGTCGGTGCTTATCCTCCAGCCCGCATGAAAGCCCATCGCCTCATGCGCTTTGCAGTCCTCAGCGTTCCAGTGCCGTGCGCGGGCGGTGTAGGGCGTCTTGCCGTTCTCATCTTCGAAAGTCAGGATACAGGTAAAGAACGCTTTTCCCGAGGGCGACCCGGCTGATTCGTAGAGATCTGTGAATACAAGTTTTTTTGCTTTTCACGACTTCGAGATACCCGCCGCGTCTGGGCACCTCGGTCCCGTCCGGACTTGCGCTACGACAACCCACGCGGCCTCGAACCGTCCGGGCTCGTTTCTTTCTTCTTCTAATAGTTTGCGCAGAATTGGACGGCGCTATTAGCGCACTACCGCTATTCTGCTCTCGGCGCGTGCACCTGTGCCGCTGGCCGCTCGAAGCGCCCAACCCACAGACGTGGGCCGTGTCGCCTCCCCATTGCATCTTTAGTAAATCAACGCTACAAAAGGAAAACCCAGCCGAAGCTGGGTTTTGGATACGGACAACATCTTTCGATGAAGTCCTTATTGCAGCAACGGCTCTCACCCCGGATAGCAACACAAAACGAATAGTAGGAGGAATTTGAATGTCTGGCAACTCGGTAATCCTTTTCGAAAAGAAAAAACTGTATCGCGGACTTACGCGAGAGCAGATTGATGCGCTCGGACCGCTGACGTTCGGGTTTGATATTGGCATCGCTTCGGTGGGATGGGCGGTGCTGTGCGGCACGCGGATTGTGGATTTGGGGGTTCGTGCGTTTGACAAAGCGGAAACGGCGGACAAGGGTGAATCGCTGAACCTTGCGCGGCGCACCGCGCGGTTGATGCGCCGTCGCTTGCGCCGCCGCGCGTGGCGTTTGGTGAAGGTGGCGCGGGCGCTCAAACGACATGGCCTGATTACCGATTCCAAGCTATTCCTGACGCAACCCAGCTACGTCGATTCCGTATGGCAATTGCGCAAGGCTGGGCTTGACCGTCTGCTCGCGCCTGCCGAATGGGTACGCGTGATCTATCACCTGTGCAAGCACCGTGGCTTTCACTGGACGAGCCGTGCGGAGGCAGCGCAGGCGGAAGGCGACGCGAAAAGCGAGAACGGAAAAGTAAAGCAGGGATTAGCAGGTACTGCGACGCTGATGAAGGAAAAGGGCTACCACACGGCTGCTGAAATGGTGCTTGCTGAGTTTCCTGATGCACAACGCAACAAGCGGGGAGAGTACACAAAGGCACTTTCGCGTGTGCTGCTTGCGCAGGAATTTTCGCTCTTGTTCGAGCGTCAACGCGAGCTGGGAAGTATTCATGCCACCACTGAATTGCAGAGCGAATTGCTTGGGGATGGCGATCAGAAGAGCGGTCTGTTTTGGGCGCAAAAGCCCGCACTGTCTGGTGCTGATCTACTCAAAATGCTCGGGCGCTGCACTTTTGAGAAAACAGAGCCCCGTGCCCCCAAGGCAAGCTTCACTGCTGAGCGGCATGTTTGGCTCACGCGACTGAACAATTTGCGCATCACCGTGGACGGAGTGACCCGCCCGCTCATCGACGTAGAGCGATCCATCGCGATACCGCTGCCCTACACGCGCGGCGAAAAATTCACCTACAAAGATCTACGAACGGCGCTTCAGAGTGCTGGCTTGTCTACCGAATTCCGCTTTGCTGGCCTGTCGTATCCGAGCTTGCGCCAACGCGAAGAGAATAAGGCGAAAGACCCCGAGGCCGAGACACTCACCAAGCTTACGGCCTGGCATGATTTGCGTTTGGCCTTCAAACGCAAATCGCTGGAAACCACTTGGCAGCAGTTATCGACACCTGCGCTCGATGGTGATCCCACTTGGCTAGATCAAATCGGTTGGACGTTAAGCGTTTACAAGGACGACGATGAGGTGTTGCGTGAGTTGCGCAAATTGTTATTGCCCGGGGGTGACGCATGCATCGACGTGTTGCTTGGCATTCGTTTCGACAAGTTCCACGCGCTCTCGCTAAAAGCGCTTCGACAAATCGTGCCCAAGATGGAAGCCGGAATGCGCTTTGATGAAGCGGTGGCCGCGATTCCCGCGTACGGCCACCATAGCCAACCCATCAGCAGAGAGTCAGAGCGCACTACGTACCTTCCCGTCTTTTATACGCATCGCGAGAAAGACGGTCGCCTCAAATTCAACGAAGACCTCGATGTGCCGCGCAACCCGGTGGTGCTACGCGCGCTCAATCAGGCGCGCAAAGTTTGCAATGCGCTAATCAAAGTCTACGGTGCTCCACACGCGGTGAATATTGAAATGGCGCGCGACCTCTCGCGACCGCTTGAAGAGCGGCGCGAGGTGCTCGCAGCGCAAAAGGAGTTTCGCGAAAGGAACGAAAAGGCCCGCGAACATTTCGAGGAAACCTTTGGGCACAAATCGACGGGCGCGACGCTCGAAAAGTGGATGTTGTATCGCGAGCAAATGGGCAAGTGCGCCTACTCACTTGACGCATTCGAGTCGCCTGACCGTGTCATCAACGATGCCTCGTATGCTGAGATTGACCATGTGTTGCCATATTCACGAAGCTACGACGACAGCAAAAACAACAAAGTACTCGTGCTAGCCCGCGAGAACCGCAACAAAGGTAACCAAACGCCGCACGAATATTTGACCGCATTGGACGGCGGTGATAACGGCCCCCGCTGGCGCTCGTTCGTCGGGTTTGTCGATTCCAACAAAGCGTATCGGCAGGCGAAGCGCAGTCGTCTGCTGCGCAAAGATTTTGGCAAAGACGAAGCCAAGTCATTCATGGAGCGCAACCTGAATGACACGCGCTATATCTGCAAGTTTTTCAAGAACTACGTCGAGCGATTTTTGCAATTGGCCGAGACGAGCGAAGCGAAGCGTTGTGTGGTGGTCAGCGGTCAACTCACAGCATTTCTGCGCGCGCGTTGGGGGTTGCTGAAAATTCGCGAGGAGAGTGATCGCCATCACGCGATGGATGCGGCGGTCGTAGCCGCGTGCAGCCACAGCATGGTCAAACGGCTGTCTGACTATGCGCGAAGGCGAGAACTATCCGCTGTCAGCCGCGGTTTCATTGACCTTGAGACCGGCGAGATCGTCGACGCAGCGATGTATCAACAACTCGAGCGGCACTTTCCAGAACCTTGGTCGCATTTTCGGCATGAACTTGAGGCGCGCCTGAAACTCGACGACGTCAACCAGATGCGCGAGCAAATAGTCGTGCTGGGTAGCTACGATGAAGTCGCGCTTAACGCACTGAAGCCCCTCTTCGTCTCGCGCGCGCCGCAGCGACGCAATGGCGGCGCAGCGCATAAGGAAACGATCTACGCGCAGTCGGAAACGCTCAAGGAAACGGGTTCCGTCAAGCAGAAAGTGGCGCTATCGTTGCTAACGCT
>JBBRVM010000452.1:0-3546 GCA_038246865.1 Burkholderiales bacterium | reverse complement strand
CAGCGCGGTTGCAACGCCCACGGCGCGCGAAGCATCGACGACGTGCACTACGGGATGTTTGTAATTGGGCGCGATTTTCACGGCCGTGTGCATGCGTGACGTGGTTGCACCACCGATCAACAGCGGTACATGAAAGTCCAGCCGATCCATCTCTTTCGCCACGTAGGCCATCTCTTCGAGCGAGGGCGTGATGAGGCCGGAGAGCCCGATAATGTTGGCGTTGGAATCCTTCGCCACAGCCAGAATGCGATCACAAGACACCATCACGCCGAGATCAATCACCTCGTAGTTGTTGCACTGAAGCACCACGCCGACGATATTCTTGCCGATGTCATGCACGTCGCCCTTGACCGTCGCTAAAACGATCTTGCCTTTGGTCTTGGCCTTGGTGCCGAGAAGACGTTTTTCTTCTTCAATAAACGGCACCAGATGCGCCACGGCCTGCTTCATTACGCGCGCAGATTTCACCACTTGCGGCAAAAACATTTTGCCTTGACCAAACAGATCGCCGACCACGTCCATGCCCGCCATCAAAGGCCCTTCAATGACTTCCAGCGGACGCGCGAAGCCCTGACGTGACTCTTCAGCGTCTTCAACGATGAACGTATTGATGCCTTTAACCAGCGCATGCTTCAGCCGTTCGTTCACCGGCAATTCACGCCAGCTCAAGTCCTCAACGCGCGCTTTGCCGCCGCCTTTGACCGTCTCCGCTAACGTGAGCATGCGCTCAGTCGCGTCCGCGCGGCGATTGAGAACCACGTCCTCGCAGTGTTCGCGCAGGGCGGGATCGAGCTCGTCGTAGATGCCGACCTGGCCTGCGTTGACGATGCCCATCGTGAGCCCCGCCTTGATTGCGTGATAGAGGAATACCGTGTGCATCGCTTCGCGTACAAGGTCGTTACCACGGAACGAAAACGACATGTTCGAGATGCCGCCGGAGGTCTTCGCGCCGGGAAGATTCTGCTTGATCCAGCGCACGGCTTCGATGAAATCGACGCCGTAGTTGTTGTGCTCTTCAAGTCCTGTCGCGAGCGCAAAAACGTTCGGGTCGAAAATGATGTCTTCTGGTGGGAAGCCCACCGTTTCAACGAGAATTTTGTAAGCGCGCTCGCAGATTTCAATCTTGCGCTGGTAGGTATCAGCCTGACCTTTTTCGTCAAACGCCATCACTACTGCTGCGGCACCGTGACGGCGCAACAGACGTGCGTACTTCAGAAAACTCTCTTCGCCTTCTTTTAGCGAAATCGAGTTAACGATGCTCTTACCCTGCACGCATTTCAAACCCGCCTCAATCACTTCCCACTTCGACGAATCGATCATCACCGGCACACGCGAAATATCCGGCTCGGTCGCGATAATGTTCAAAAATTTCATCATCGCGGCTTTGCTGTCGAGCATCGCCTCATCCATGTTGACGTCGATGATCTGTGCGCCGCTCGCGACCTGTTGCCGCGCCACCTCAACCGCGCCCGCATAGTCGTCATTGAGGATCAGTTTCGCGAATGCGCGCGAGCCGGTGACATTCGTGCGTTCACCGACGTTCACAAAAAGAGATTCGGGGCCGATTTCGAGCGGTTCAAGCCCGGAGAGATGCATGGTCGTGTTCATGCGTGTATTTTCTACGAATTGGAAGTGCGGGTCGATTCCACTTGTGGAAGCGGCTTTAGCCGCGAATCGCCTCTGCTTAACGTCTATCGCGGCTAAAGCCGCTCCCACGCTTGCTTAACGGCCGATTGTGGAGCTAAACCGTGTAATTCAACGCCAACCGCCCGCCAGCCGGATAAATGGTCTGCCCTGTGAGATAACTCGATTCATCGCTGGCCAGAAAGAGCGCCACATTCGCCACTTCGTCGGGCTCGCCCAGACGCCCCATAGGTGTCCGGCTCATCACCTTTTGCTTCGCCTCTTCGCTGCCAAGCACGGCCTTTTTGGCCAGTTCCGTAGCGATAGTGCCGAGCCCCATCCCGTTCACGCGAATGCCGTGCGGCGCAAGGCCCATCGCCATCACTTTGGTGAGCTGATTGACGCCGCCTTTGCTGACCACGTAGGGTACCTGATTCGGAATCGCCAGTACGGCGTTCACCGAGGACATGTTGATGATGCAACCCGCCGTCTTCGCTCGAACCATTTCGCGCGCCACGGCTTGTCCGCAGAGAAACATGCCTTTGAGGTTGAATCGCAACACACGGTCAAAATCTTCCTCGGCGAGATCGAGAAAATCAGCGGCGTCCGTGATGCCCGCATTGTTGACCAGCACGTCGATTGATCCATAGCGCTTGACTGTCGTTGACACCAGATGCTCCGCGCTTTCCTTCGTTGAAACGTCTACCTCGACGAACAGCGCGTCCATCGCTTCCGTCGGTGCTTTGACGTCCGCTACGACCACCTTCGCGCCTTCGCGGAGGAACACCCGAGCGCGGGCAGCTCCGATGCCGCTGGCTCCGCCGGTGATGATTCAAACTTTGTCTTTGAGGCGCACTTCTACTGCTCCTGCAAATCGTCAATTCGTGCGAGGTGCCAGCGCAAAACGTGCAACAGGTTGGCCTCAGACGCGATGCCCTGCCCCGCGATGTCAAATGCCGTGCCGTGATCCACGCTTGATCGCAGAAACGGCAGGCCAATGGTCACATTGACCGCGCTATCGAGTCCCAGCAGTTTCACCGGGATCAAACCCTGATCGTGATACATCGCGAGTACGACGTCAAATTCGCCTGTTCGGGCACGCATGAAAACGGTGTCCGGTGGCAAAGGATCGGTGACTGAAATTCCTTGCGCACGCGCTTCGGCGATTGCGGGAACCAGCACGCGCTCTTCGTCATCGCCCAGCATGCCGCCTTCACCCGCGTGCGGGTTAATGCCTGCGACGGCAATGCGTGGCTTCGACTTGCCAAGCCATCGGCCAGCGGCGTGCGTGAGCTGGATTTTTTGCAGCACAAGCGCTGGCGTCAATGTTTCGAGCGCCTTGGACAAGGGCAGGTGAATCGTCGCAAGGACCACTTGCAAATGCTCGCTCGCGAACATCATTGCGAAGCGGTCCGTGCCCGCCAATCCCGCAATTCGCGCAAGGATTTCGGTGTGCCCTGGGTCGTTGACACCCGCTGTACGCAGCGCAAGTTTGTTGATGGGCGCTGTCGCCATGCCACAGGTGAGGCCTTTCATGCTTAGCTCTGCGGCCTCCACGATGGCAGCGTTCGCAGCGCGGCCAGCCTCGGCCGAGACTGTGCCGGGTGGCGGCAAAGTCTCAAGTGTCGCAACCGGGTGCAACGCGATCTGGTGTTCATGCAAATCCGGAACGACAGCGCGCAGGTCAACCTTCGCAACGCTGAAAGTCGGCGCGTAGCGGCTCAATGCATCAACGAGCACCAGCGGTTCGCCAACCACAACCACCCGGCCCCGAAGGATCGCATCCTGCGCGAGCGCTTTGGCAACGATCTCAGGCCCAACGCCTGCGGGATCGCCCATCGTGAGAGCGAGTGGTTTTTGTGCGAGCGCGTTCATCACAAATTGTGGCAGCGCGCGAGATAAAGGCGGGTTGCGCCATCCAGT
>JBBRVM010000451.1:0-3554 GCA_038246865.1 Burkholderiales bacterium | reverse complement strand
GGCGGCGCGGCCGACGTGTTCGCTCGTTCGCTCGCGGCAGAGCTGAGCAAACGTATCGGGCAGACCGTGATCGTGGAAAACCGCGCAGGTGCTAACGGCAATCTTGGCAGCGCCTACGTCGCGCGCACTGCCCCTGCGGACGGTTACACCTTCCTGCTTGGTTCGCTCTCGTCGCTTGCGATCAACCCGCACATTTATTCAAGCATGGGCTACGACCCGCTCAAGGATTTGCAGCCGGTCTCGCTCACTCACCAGATGGTGAACGTGCTGGTGGTCAACCCCGCAACGCCGTACAAAACGGTAGCGGACGTCATCGCTGCCGCGAAGGCGAAACCGGGTCTCTTGGCCTACGCATCCGCTGGCAACGGCAACACAATGCATATCGCGGGCGAGCAATTCAAATCGCAAAGTGGCGTCGACATCACGCATGTGCCGTACAAGGGCGGCGCGCCCGCGTTGAACGACGTGCTCGGCGGTCAGGTGCCGATGATGTTTAACAATCTTCCGGCCATTGTTGAGCTGGTCAATTCGGGCAAGCTGCGCGCGCTGGCGGTGGGCGATACGCGCCGCGCCAGGCAATTGCCGCAAGTGCCGACGATGGAAGAGGCGGGCCTCAAGGGCTACACGTCAATCGTCTGGAACGGCGTGCTCGTGCGCGCAGGAACGCCACCCGAGATCGTGCAATATCTGGCGAAACAAATAGCCGCTGCGCTCGAATCCCCCACGCTCAAAAAGCCGCTGGAAGAACAGGGCTACGAAGTGCTCTCGTCCACACCGGAAAAGTTCTCGGACTTGCTGAAATCAGAGTACGCCGCGATGCTGCCGGTGGTGAAGAAGTCCGGCGCGAAAGTTGACTGACGCCCGAGATTAATCGAGCGCAATGCGGTAACGCAACCCCGGCGCGCTGCTAAATTGTGCAGGCTTGGTGAAGTGCTCCATGAGCACGCCGCCGTTCGCCTCAATCACGCGCTGTGACGCCACGTTGTCGGGATCGGTCGTGATCTCGACGAACGGCAGGCCCACTTCACGCGCCTCGGGCAGCATCTGCTTCAACGCACTCGTCGCATAGCCCAACCGGCGCTTCGACGGCACCACCGCGTAGCCAATGTGACCGAGCACATGCGGCGGCAAATCGGTAGTTCCGGGCTTCCAGCGCAAGCTGATGCTGCCGCAGAATTCACCGTCCCACATCCATCGATGAAAGCCCGGAATGCGCTTCATCTGCGTGCCATCGGGCAGCGTTACCAGCGGGCCGTTCGCTTCGCGATCTTCAAGCGTGGCGAGGAAGGCATCGGCGTCGGCTTCAAGGCGAGCGAGCATCTCACGCGCCGCAACCGCACCGCGAAGATTGTCGGGTGACCAGCCTTGCTCCAGGGCGGCTTTGTAGCTGGGGAGTTCTTTGAGGGTAGGTCGGAGGATTTGCATTTCAACGTTTCGCCAACCCCACCAAAGCGTCCCCCGTCGCCCGCACAATCCGCCACTCCGGCATCACCTTCGCCCCCATCGCTTCGTAGAACTCAATCGATGGCGTGTTCCAGTCGAGCACGCTCCATTCGAATCTTCCGCAGTTGCGCTCTACCGCTAGCTTTGCGAGGTGGACTAGCAGCGCTTTGCCGTAGCCTTTGCCGCGAAATTCGGGTTTGACGTAGAGGTCTTCGAGGTACAAACCTTTGCGACCGAGGAAGGTGGAGAAGTTGTGGAAGAAGAGGGCGAAGCCGATGGCCTGTGCTCCTTCCTTCGCGACAACGCATTCGATCACTGCACCTGTGTCGAATAGCTCACGCTCGAAGTCAGCGGGCGTGCTGACCATCACGTGTTCAAGTTTTTCGTAAACGGCGAGTTCGCGCACGAGGGCGTGGATGGCGGGCGCGTCGGCGCGGGTGGCGGCGTGGATGGTGAATGTGGTCATGCGGGAGATTATCGCTGGCACGGAGAACTTTCCCCCTGCCTTGAGGGGGAGGGCTAGGGTGACGGTTGCTTCAGGCATGGTCGTTGCGAATTCGACCAACCCGTCACCCCGACCCTTTCCGGGAAGGGGCGAGGGGCAGGGTCGGTTACTCGCGAACCTGCTTTATGTCCGAGAGTTGTGCGCCGCTAATCCGAAGCAATTCATTCGGATCAATCGCGAACATCGCGTGTGGCGTGCCGCCAGCGGGGAAGACTTGATCGAATTTCAGCAGGTCAACGTCCAACAGGATCGCGCGGGGATTTGCATGCGCGAAGGGTGGCACGCCGCCGATGGCAAAGCCCGTTTGTTCACGCACGAATGCGGCGTCTGCTTTGGTGAGTTTGTCACCCAGAATCGCTGTGACTTTTTTCTCATCAACACGGTTGGCGCCGCTGGTGATGACGAGTACCGATTGGCCGGTGCTGGCGCTCTTGAAGATGATGCTTTTCGCGATTTGCGCGATGTCGCAGAGGAGAAGCAGGGCTGCTTCTGCTGCGGTGCGACCGGGGTGTTCGTGTTCGACGACGATGGCTTTGCTGCCCATCGCAACGAGCGCGTCCTGCACCTTTTGTGCAGATGACGACAGCGCCGACTGCTCGGGCACTATGGAGCGATTACGAGCATCGTTGCGGCCATCCCAGTCATCGTGGCTGATGATTGTGGGAGCGTGTTTGTCATCAGTTCAGTGTCCGCATCGTCCGCGTCATTTTGTTGTGCGACTGCGGCAGCGCGGGAAGCGGGCGATGCCTTAATTGGCGCGCGGAGCAACGCGCACACCTCGTGCATGGCGCGACGACCATTTGACCCGTGACGTGCACCACGAGCACCGCGTGCATTGGCGGCGACCGGTTGGTCGGGATTCATGTCGAAATGCGTTTTGTCACGGCCACCTGCGTAAGGTGCATTCATCGCGCCTTCGGACGGCGAGCGACGTGGCTCACGCATCGGCGGACGAACGTGGCTTCGTTCGCGCGATTCTTCGACCGCGCCGGGCGAGCGGCGTTGCCCAAATCGCTCGCCGTAACGCGACAAGTCTGGCATCGGCATTTCATCCAGCTTGCGCTTGATGAGTTTTTCGATTTCGACGAGCAGCTTGCCGTCGTCGGGCGCGACGAATGAAATCGCTGTGCCCGATGCACCTGCACGCCCCGTGCGACCGATGCGGTGGATGTAGTCTTCAGCGACGAACGGCAGCTCGTAGTTCACGACCGTTGGTAACTGATCAATGTCGAGCCCACGCGCAGCAACGTCAGTGGCAACGAGGATGCGAACGTCGCCATTCTTGAAGGCTTCCAGCGCTTTAATGCGCTCTTCCTGCGTTTTGTCGCCGTGAATCGCACCAGTGGTGAAACCGTCGCGTTCGAGTTCACGGGCCAGACGCGCGGTGTTCAACTTCGAGCGCGAAAAAACGAGCACCTGCTTCAAGTCTTGCGACGTGACGAGGTGACCCAGCAGGCGACGTTTATCGTCGCCATGTACGCGATAAATTTGTTGCGCGACGTTGGCAGCGGATTCGTTGCGGCGTGCCACTTCGATCAGGACCGGAGCCTTCAACATGCGATCCGCCAGCTTCTTGATCTCGTCAGAGAACGTCGCGGAGAACAGG
>JBBRVM010000450.1:0-3555 GCA_038246865.1 Burkholderiales bacterium | reverse complement strand
CGCGATTGGCGAATACGATTTTCAGCCCCGCGTTAACGTTGTCTGGGGTCACTGCGAACCTCACGAATCAAACGCTCGTCGGGCGGCAGCCTGCGACGTGTGATCTCGATGCAGACGCAAACTTGAGTGTCAGGGCAATGACCGATGGCATTCTTGCGCTGCGCTGGATGCTCGGCATGACGGGCCCAGCGGCGACGCAGGGGGCCATAGGCGCAGTGCCGGGGCGCACGGAGGCAGCCACCATTGCGACGCATCTCAATCTCCAACGCATGGACATTGACGGTGATTCAAGCGTCGATGCAGCGACTGATGGCGTGTTGTTGTTGCGCGCGCTGTTGGGCTTGAATGGCGCCGCCGTCACAAACGGTGCGCTGTCGCCTTGCGCGACGCGAACGACGTGGACTGATATTCGGGCGCACCTTGTCGGGTGGTGCGGGCTGACGGTTGCGCCGTAATTTTCATTTCATGAAAGGTAGGCCCGCTTTCGTAGCCCCTTCCGGGCTACGCGGGCTCGCTGACGTGCGGTGTCGCGCTAGCGAATCACGCGCCCAGCTTCTCCGCATAGGCCGGCCACGCGAACAGACTGGCATGAACTCGCGGCGTGTAGAAACGAAGATCGGTGATTGCGCGCTCGGTTAGTCGTACTGAAATTTGCGCTTCACTCAGTGCACGCGGATCGGTCTGGTTTGATGCGCACGCCATGCCCCATTCAGCGCCGTAAATCGGCATAAAGGCTTTGTAGGCTGCGACTTGCGGGAATACGCTGCGCAGATCGGCGAGCGTTTTCGAAAAGCGTTCCGGGTGGTAGAACGGGCTGCCGATATGCGCCGTCATGAGCCCGTCCGGTGATAACCGTGAGCGGATCAACTCGAAGCACGATTTACTGTAGAGCGTGTTGGCGGGACTGTCCACGTCATCGCCCGGATCAGTCAGATCCATCACGATGAGGTCGAACGTTTCTGTTTGATCAGTCAGCGTTTGCATCGCATCGCCGGTGACGATTTTCACCCGTGAATCGTCGAGTGCACCTTGATTGACGATGGCCAAATGTTGGCGGCAACTTGCAATGACGGCAGGGTCAAGCTCCGCAACAACGATGCGTTCGATGCTCGTGTATTTGAGCAGTTCACGCGCCGTACAACCATCGCCGCCGCCCATCACAAAAGCACTGCGCGGAGCTGGGTGCGCAAGCGCAGGCACATGCACCATGCACTCGTGATAGATGAATTCATCGCGCTCGGACAACATGAAGGCACCATCAAGCGACAGCGTGCACCCGAGTGAGCGCGTATCGTGCCATTCAAGTCGCTGAAACTCGCTTTGCGTGTTCTCCGGTGGACGTCGGATCGCGAAGCCGTGCACGATGTCTGGCGTTAACCAATCGAGCGTCAGATGATTGGCATTGGGGGAATCTGGCGAGGTCGGAACGCCACGCTGCAGGCTGTTTCGATTGCTGCGCTCGGGCGCGAACAGTGCGACTAGCGAATCGGTGAGCGCCTGCGCTTTCGTTGTGTTGTCGTCCCGAAAATTGCAAACGTAAACATCCAACGTGACGGCGTTTAACTCCGGCCACGTATGAACTGCCAGATGTGATTCCGCGAGGAGCACGAGACCGGTAACGCCGCTTGCGTCACCTTCAATATCTGGGAACTGGTGAAAGTCGTCACCAACAACGGTCAGCCCCGCAAGCTTTACGAGCCGAATGCAGGTCTCCTGCAGCGCGCCGCGATCCGTCAGCAGTTCAGGCGGGCAGGCGCATTTGAAGAGGTCGGCGGTGAGATGAAGGCCTTGCATGTTTTGCTCCCTCTCCCTTGAGGGGAGAGGGTTGGGGAGAGGGTGATCGCCGCGTGAGATGAGATTGTGGCTACTGCGACCCATGCCCTCACCCTGGCTCTCCCCCGCAACGGGAAAGGGAACACCGGCACGGAGAGGGGGCAGAGCCGCGAGCGGAGCCGCGAACCCTACGGCTTGATATACGCGTAATTCTCGCGCGCCTGCAATTGCGCAATACGAACTACGCCTGATAGCGTGTAATCCGCATCGAGGACGAATTGATCCTTTTTGAGATTGCGATTCTTGAGTGTGATTTCGCAGATCTCGAAGCGCACGCCGCGCGCTTTAAGTGCTGAGACAAGCGGGGCGTATTCGGTTTTGCTCTTTTCCTCTTTCGCGCCTTCCATCAGCATGTCTACGCCCTCGGCATGAGTGACGACGACAATCCTGGTATCGGGCGCGGTGTCCATGTGATTGCGGATATTGCGCAGGCCTTTAAGCCCTTGTGTCGCGGCCTGATCAATGTGATAGACCACCTTGTCCTGCGCGACTGAAACATTGGCAACGCCGACAACGGCTAAAGCAGTGAGAAGTTTTAAGAAGCGATTCATGGAGCGAATGCCTGTTGTGATCGTTGGAAGCCGCAGTTTATCGCTTGCGTCGCCAGAGACGGGCTCCTAGAGCCGCAATATCGAAGGCGCGCCACCGAGCTTCATCGCTGCGAACCAGTTGAACATCGAATCCACGGTCACCGTTTCGATGCGATCTGAAAAGCGTTTGTCGTTGGGGTGATCGTCAAAAGCAATGTTGGCGGCACTCATGCGGCCACCGAGCCGGGTGAGCGGATCAATTTTCAGCGTCGTGGGTTCGTAACCCTTGTATTGCAACCAGGCTTGCGCTTGCTCCCGAGTGCGAATGTCACCGTCTATCGCCAGCGCCAGTGTTTCTAGCGCCCACTGATTGGACTGTTGATACCGCGTCGCCCACACGTAGCTCACTATGCTGTAAGGCTTGGTGTGCATCAGGACAAGACGACGGTCATCTTGCAGCAGGGCGCTCAGCCGTTCCTGGATGTCCGGTGTCGGTACTACCCAGGCGGTTTCAAAGCGATACGGATCATCAAGGAAGAATTCGCCCAATCCCTGCCGATAGATCGAAGCCTCCGATGTGCCGCAGGAGTTCAGTTTATGAATCACCAGCCACTGCCCGCTGCTCGACTTGTAGGCCCAACCGAGGTGCGAATAGTTGAGGCCGTATTTACTCAAATCCTGACCAGCGCGCGCTAGCAGCACGACCTTCGCGCCACTCGCGTTAAGGGCGCTATGGGTGCGCTCCGCGAGCGTCAGGCCCTTGGTGATTCGAGCCGCGTCAGGTGGCTTGCTTTCGCAGGAGCGACCCGCGTGTGCGGGGTGCGTGAGCAGCAGAGCGGCGAGGGCGATCATGACGAATTTCAGAATGCGAGTGATGAGCGGGGTCATGGCTTCGCCTTTCAATTTGCAACGCGTTCATTGCGCAACAGCGCGCGGCCCAGCTCGTTGGGGACGAAGGCCACGACTTCACCGGCTACTGACAGCACGGCACCTGCGGCAATGACGCTGACTGACACGGTCTTGCCCACGCTCAGCGCAGTTTTTTCAACGCCACGAGCCGCAAGCTCAATGCTTGCGCGTGCTCCGTCGGACGCGCGCTCCAGCACACACACGGTGCCGCGAGCGCTTACCTCAACTGATTTGACAACCAGCGTGGAGCCTGCGACCGAAAGCGCGACCGGTAGTACCACTG
>JBBRVM010000449.1:0-3587 GCA_038246865.1 Burkholderiales bacterium | reverse complement strand
TACCAAATCGCCTGGCCCAGCGGCGATAAAGCGTGTTGTCGTCGATTCCCGCAACCGCGAGATGCGCGTAACTCAAAGCGTGCATCCGATCCAAAGGGGATTGCGCCCGGGAGAGAGTAAAACGCTGAGTCAAACTCTTCCCAGACTCCGTCCTCTGCCATAGGCTTCTTGCGACGGGTGTCGTCGCTCTATTCGGTGGTTTTAAGCGGCTTTTGCCGCTAGTTGGCGTGTTGGCAGAGGGTTAGTGTTCTCATTCCTGATGACCAGAACCCGGGATGAGTGGGCCAAATACTGCTGATAAACCGTGTCCCAAATTCGGCTGAGTTTGGCTAACCGCAACCGCAGAATCGTCTGCCCGCCGCCTAAGGACCAGGACATCCCCGAACATTTGAAGCGTTGGGTGAACACCGTTTTGCACGCCGCCTCGGTGACCCCGCTGCCGATCGGCAGACCGGCCCGGCGATTCGCCTGATAGTCCATGAAGGCTTTATGACCTTCCAGGTAGGCGTAGGCTTTTTGATAGGTCTTCTCCTCGGCCTCCGTGAGGGTTTGTTGCGAGCGGTGGTACGCCGCCGAGTGCAAGATGCGGAACACCGCGTTCGGCTCGTGCTTCAATCGCTTTCGCATGCGCCCGAGCCACGCATGAACTTTCTGAGGCTCATCAAATAAAACGTGGGCGAGTTTCGCGAGGTATTCGCAGGCATGATAATCGTCCACAATCCGAACCCAGTTCATCAAGCCGCCCGCCTGCCGAGGATGTTCGAGTTGGCTTAACACGTTCTCGAAATAATCCGTGGGGTGATAACCCGCATCGGTGACATAGGCCAGTCGCGGCCACGGACCATCCCAGGCGGTCAAGACCTCGGTCACGAGTCGCGTCAACTCCGCTGAAAGGGTCGTCTGATAGGCTTCCGGCATCTCGCCCAAATAGGTCGTGCCGAGTCGGCGACCGCGGCGATCATAAACCGTGAGCGTCGCCACCGCGCCTTCTTTATAAGTGGGTTCCCCTCGAATCGGCAGCATGATCCCATCGCGACCCACGGCGAGCACAATCTTTTTGCGGCCTTTCGACTGATCCGCCTCGCGAAGCCAGCGGAGCAATTGCGATTTTTGAGCCTCGTGTTGATGGCTAGCCATCCCCTCGCTGACGGCCTCGGTCACATTCCTCAAGACCTGAACCGACCATGACACTTGATGGTCCCGCTGGAGCCAATCCAACAGTTCGCCTTGCGTGCGATCGGAGGCTTCCCGTCCCACGCGTTCGGCCAAGGCCGGCGTCGCATTGCCCGCCACGATCCCCAGCATCTCTTCCAGCGGCGAGAACGAACTCTGCCCCGCATCGCGGGCTTCGCTTAACGGTTCATAGGAAAACCGGCTCAACACAATTTCGCCAAACAGCGTTCCGATCCGACCGCGATTGTTCGTCTTTTGGTTCTTGCGGCTATAAACCAGACCCTCCGATTCGACTTGCTTGGGCAACTCAGCGGGGTCTTCCGGTTCAAGTTGGTTATAGAGGGTCTCAACGAGTCGGCGTCCGCTTTCTTGAAGGTGTTGGTGAAGTTGTCCTTCAAACTGCCAAGCGGTTTCGGGCGTGATCGGTTCGAGCAGAAAGGCCCCGACCAATTCGCGTATGTCTTCCACCAGCGGCAGCACGATCGCTTGGACTTGCGATTGCCGGCGTGAGATTTCCGGTCCCAACAGCGTTGTCAAAAAACCGCGAACACAGGAGAAGGATTCATTGAGGCGTCCTTTCGGAATCAAACGGGTTGGTCAGCAATCCATTTCCTTTGTTTTCGCAGAAAACGCCTCTTTTTTCATCCCATCTCTCAAGATAAAACGGACACTAAACCGAATGGCACTGTCGTGTCATAAGGTGTTTGCACGTTTCGAGTTGGTATTTTGGAGTTCTTCTTGCAGTGTCTTTCGTGGCTTCTGCATGAGCGGGTAGCGGTGGCGGCGACGCTTGATCACGCGCGGTTCGATGCGGCCCGGACGGTTGGCCACAGTGCAGCCCGCAATCTGCTGGAGTAGCACTTCACAGTAGTAGAGTCGATTCAGGGACTCTCGCGATAGTTCGCTCCATGAGGCCAGCACATATTGGCAAGTCGCCGTGAAGCTGATTTGACGCGGCTGTTTTTTATGCAGCACCGCGGCAGCCGCCGCCGTGGTGCGGATCAAGTTATAGGCTAAAAATGTGGTCCACACTTCCCGCCTCACCATCGGCGGCGATTGGCAGCGCACATGGCTGAGGTTCAGCGAACATTTGATCGAGCGAATATCAAGTTCCGCATTCCAGCGAAAGCCATACAGTTCCGCGATGTCTTCCTTTGTATAAACGCTGGCATCGGTCAGTGTCGTGACCACGGTGAGCTTCTCGGTGCGTTTGCCCGGTTCGACCACGTTGTAGCGAATCTCTCTCAGCGTGAGCCGCTTGGGAATCAACGCATAGGTTTCCTCGTCCATCCATTCCGGACGGGCGGGTCTGTGCCAGGTGATGAGATGATCGTATTTGCCCAAGCGGGCACCGCGACGGAAATCCACGTGTCGTGACGCATGCACCGTCGCGCACACATCCACGCCGCGACCTAACAACAAGGCGATCATCAGGAACGAGCAATAGTAACAGTCGGCCACGAGCACATCTCCGGGAGACAGCGAGTCGAGCATCTCGCGCAGCAGGGCCGTTTCGCCCGTGCGCTTGCCTTTGTAGGGACCGTAGGCCATGTCTTTCACACAAGCGGTTGCTAGGGAGAGTAACACGCACGCCCGGGCGATGGGAAACCCCACGCCCTCGGCTTGGGTACTCGGTTGTGGAAACTCGGCTTGGTTCTCGTCAGTGTCCGGCATGGTGAAGGTGAAGCCATCGACCAGATAGGCATGTCGGCCTTTCCAGAGCCAGGAGGGGTCCGCCTGTTGCTCCAACTCGGTCGCGATTTCGAGGCAGGTTTCTTTGAGGGCGATGGCCGAGAGTTTCGCGCGAGCCCGGCAATAGTTGCCCGTGTCTTCGGTGGGCACCTCCCGCCCCGAGAGCAAACAGAAGCTCACAATCTGGGCCACGGCGGACTGGCAAGCCGCCTGCTTTCCATCACGCAGCACTTGCGAGAGGAAGGCCCACAGCACCACCGTCGTGCTATAGATCGTTCCCATGCCGAACAGATTCCCGTGCTTCGCGAAGATGCGTTCGATGCGTTCAGCGGAAAGCACACTGGCAAAGGGCAACCCCTCCGCACTCAAAAAGCCGGCGACCACTTTCCCAAACCCACGGTTGCGATCGGTGGGGCGCGATGATAGCGTGCGCATGGAAAACCCTCCTTGGATGATTTGTGGAATCAACGCCAAGGAGGGCTTCACTAATATGGCTGAGGAGAGCCAACAAGGGAAGGCGATTCCCCACCAGCGGCAAAATAAACCATCAAGCCGCTCCGGTGCAAGCCAACCTCTGCAATGCGACCAGAACTCAAGGCACGACAGTGCCATTCGACATTGGGGCCTTGTATCGCCGCCGCTGGCAAGCGGAGTTGAATCTGAGAAGTTTGAAGTCGGTGATGCAGATGGATCACCTGCGTTGCAAAGAACCGCACCGCGTT
>JBBRVM010000448.1:0-3590 GCA_038246865.1 Burkholderiales bacterium | reverse complement strand
GAGCCGCGCGATGCAAAAGTCGTAGTTGACGCCGTTGTGACACGACCCAGCCACAATGATCTTGCCATCGGGTTGCAGCGCGACGGCGCGAGCAGCATCATCTCCTGATCCTATCGGTAAGAGGAATTTGCCGGACGCAACACCGACGGGGCCAGTAAAGCTCGCATCCGGCGAGCCGTCACTATTGAGCCGCGCCAAACAGAAGTCTTTCCCGCCGCCAACGGCCGGGCACTCGCCCGCCAGCACAATCTTTCCATCGGGTTGTAGCGCCACCGCATACGCGCGGTCGTTTCCGATCGTAAACGAGAGGCTCGCAATCTTCCCAAGCCCCCCGGCGAAGAGGGGGTCAAAGTTGCCGGGTGTCTGTAGTGGAATCGCGGTGGCCGCATGCGAAAAAAACAGCGCAAGCAGTGTCGCGAACATTGGGACCAATCCGCTGCGACGGCTCTGCGGTGCGAACAATGTAGACGTGTATGAAGCCATGTTGAGTTCTCGCTTGAAGTGAATGAAGCGGCGTCAAAGACGGCGACATCAAGGTCAGCCTACTGCGCTTCAGGAACTGCAAATGCAAGTCCTATGCGAACGTTATAGCTAACGACCCTACAAATCCCCTACATACCTCGGGGCACGGTAACCACAAAGGCATTTTTAGAAAGTTCCGGAGTTGTAGGGGTTCTGTAGGGCCGGTGGCCCTAACCTGATTTCCGGTTGCCGCTCATTCTGGTCAGTGGCGATACCTACAAAAAGAAATCGGCTTTGCGCAACGTCGTTGTTCAGACATTGCAGGGCTCAGTGCCCCTCAACCTCTGATGCTCACACCGCGAGCCTTCGCTCTTACACGACGATCGGATCACAAAAAAAGATCATGCGACTCTCGAACCCCCTTCATGTGTTGCCCGCGTTGTTCGCAGCGGCCAGACGCATCGCGATGCCGCTGCGGCCGCGGCCCTCATTGCGATGTTTGTCATCGCTTCCACGGCGCAAGCGGCCAATATCTATGGCCCGCCGGGTCTACTGCCCCACAGCAACGGTCGATTCCAACGGCGGTGTGACCAACCCCCACCTCGCCGATCCCAACCTTGACGGAAAGTTGGAAGTCGTAATCAGTGTGCGTGGCCCCGGTAACTTTGGTGGGACTTAGAACTTTGAGGTCTTACGAGGCATTGGCGGCGGTAAGTTCACATTCGTGCGGCAGTACGAGGTGCCCTTCAGCGGTATTAATAGTTTCTCCTCCGATGGCGCATCATGGTTGGCAGATAGTGCCGGATCTTCCGAAGTTCATGACCTTGGTGAGCGATACGCCACAAAGCACGACTGTCAACACGAGCTTCGCCCAGAAAGTGCGCGTGAAAGTGATTGCGTTTGATAACAGCGTAACCCAGCAAGTACGTGTCCATTTCCTCGCGACCGGCGGTGCAGTTCTGCCGGCCGCAAGCGCGCTGGCCGATGCGAACGGCATCGCAGAGGTCACGGCCACCGCCGACGCAAAGGTGGGCGCGTATCAAGTCACGGCCATTGTGTATGACACCGTCCTTGAGCACTCCATCACGCAAACGTTTAACTTAACAAACACCGCGCTGGTCGCAACGAGTAGAAAAGACATGGCCGCGCGATGAACAAAAAAATCAAAGCACTCGCGCTCCTTCACATCATGCTGGGAGGCGGCGGCATGATTGCGTGTCTCGCAGCTTACCTTTGCTGGATCAAGCTTGCCAGCGACGCGCACAGCCTCAAAACCGCGCACACGTTGGGGCAGATGATGTTCATGCTGTCGATATTCATTTTGCTGCCTTCTCTGGTCTGCGGCATCGGCTTAGTGCTTGAAAAAACTTGGAGCCGCGTTGTTGCGATCGGCTGGTCAATGTTGCTGCTGCTGGTTATTCCGGTTGGAACCCTGCTGGGCGGGTACGGGCTGTGGGCGTTGCTGCGCAGCGATACGCCACCGAAGTGTCCGCCGCGATCTGAAGTTCCGCGTCAGGTTTCAGGGCCGCATTATCCTGTCGGTCGTCACGCTGGCGTGTTGCTCATTATGGCTGCGGTCGGCGCGGGATTTATTGTGCTGATCCGGATTGGATTCTGGCTGTCTGGAGATCGTGTGCCAACGGAAGTGTCCGGCGTCTTTCCGGGGGCGGTCACTTTGCTCGTTCTTGTCGTGATCGCTACCGTGATGATCATGTCTCGCGGTGGTTTTGCGCGATGGTCGGCAGGCCCGCAATCGCATGCGTATCAAGCGACGTATCCGCCAAGCGTCGCACCAACAGCGCCACGCGCGCGCTTCGATGAAACGCGACACGGATGGATGAACGCGGTGCCCACCGGCCCTGTGAGCAGCGAGCCCGCTGCGCCGGTGAAGCGTAGCGAGCACTGGTCAAAAGCCCAAATTGAGTATCAGGAAGACCCAACTGCGCTGGTGACCTGCGCGCATTTGCGCGTTGTTGAGCGCAAGATGCGCGACACCGGAATTGACGTCCGTCTTGATTACGCCGTGCATGCCAGGGCGCTATGCCGCATCGATCATGCGGCGTTTTCCCGCATATTTGGAGACGATACTGCGGCGCTGTATGAGGAGCGCCACGAGATAGATCGCTCGTACCTTGACCCAAAATCAGCGATGTTCTGGTGCCCCACGTGCCAATCCAGGCTCACGGTGATTCACCCTGAAACAGCGAATGCGCACACGCGGTGGTTTCCGACGTCGTCGGCAACGTAAGGGCAACTACCCGTGCATTCAGCGCAAATGAAAGCGCACGTGTAACTGATCTGTAAGTGTCGCTCACTTATCGTTACGTCTCACGCCAATATGCGCTTTGATCGCAACCTAAGATGAATAATAAATTGGAAAAACTTCGACGATTCGTATGCGCTGTCGCGGTCGCGTCGACGATGCTGTTGTTTTCGGCGCAAGCCGCGTCGGCTAACGAAATTGAATTTTCAGCGCCAACCACAGCGCCTGAGAAAGCGCTCCACGCGATTCTGCAATGGCACACGCATGAGACGGGGCAGCGCAGCTCCGATCTTTTTGATTTTTTGACGCAACGATCCGGGCGCAGCAAAGCGAGCGACCGGCACTACCAAAGCAAATTCACCCTGAGTCTCGTTCAGGCCATCAGCGCTGCCGACAAACGCTTGACTGACAAAGACTGTGAAGGCGTTTGCGGTCTGGACTTTGACCCGATTACTTGCACGCAAGATACCCTACCGCCTCCGCACGCCTACCTGACGACCAGTCAAGCGCGAGCGAACGGCTGGCCAGCTAACTTAGCGGCCAGCGACAACCTCGCCTACGTGCTCTATCGACGCGGTCGCATCGGTGAATCGTATTTGCATCGCGTTGACTATCTACTGGAAAAGGAAGGCAGCGTCTGGAAGATCGCTGGCATCTACTGCCGCGCTGAAAAACCAGAATTCGAATTCAAATTCAACGTTCGGTGACATTGATCGGGCGTTCAATCAGGCGGTTTCTACAACACATTTGTGCAGCCAGTAGATTCGCTATCAATACAAAATACTATGAATCACATCAAACCACGTCTTCTGTCTCTGGGACAGAAGTGGCTGCGCAAAACTGAACAGTGGAATAAGTGGAAACT
>JBBRVM010000447.1:0-3595 GCA_038246865.1 Burkholderiales bacterium | reverse complement strand
TTGATGTCGATGTCTTCTTCCTGCCGGTGCCACAGGATATTGTTGGTCGCGAGTTTGAGCGACGGCGATGGTTTGCAGCCGTAGGCCGAGCCGCGCCCCGTGGTGAAGCAAATGAGGTTTGCGCCGCCTGCGACTTGCCCCGTGGCGCTGACGGGGTCGTAGCCCGGCGTGTCCATGTAGACGAAGCCGTGCTTGTCCACAGCTTGCGCATATTCGTACACATCAACGAGCGGTGTAGTGCCGCCTTTGGCCACTGCGCCGAGTGATTTTTCAAGAATAGTGGTCAGCCCGCCCGCCTTGTTGCCGGGGCTTGGGTTGTTATTCATTTCGCCTTTAAGGCGTGCTGTGTATTCCTCCCACCATTTGATACGGGTCACGATTTTTTCGCCGACTTCGCGGGTGACTGCGCGGCGCGTAAGCAGGTGCTCGGCGCCGTAAATTTCTGGTGTCTCCGAGAGGATCGCAGTGCCGCCGTGTGCCACCAACAAATCGACGGCCGCGCCGAGCGCCGGGTTCGCGCTGATGCCGCTGTAACCATCGCTGCCACCGCATTGCAGGCCGATGGTGATGTGCGATGCGGGCACCGATTCACGCACGGCTTTGTGTGCATCAACCAGCATCGATTCAACCAGCGCGATTCCTTTGGCCACGGCTTTGCCGGTGCCGCCAACGTCCTGCATGTTGAAACTGTGCAGTTTCGGGCCGTCATCGAGCCCTTCGGCCGCTTTGAACGAACTGATTTGATTGGCTTCGCAGCCGAGGCCAATCACCAGAATCGAATGAAAATTCGCATGCCGCGCATAGCCCGCCAATGTGCGGCGCAACAGTGTCATGCCCTCGCCATGCACATCCATGCCACAACCGACCGAATGAGTGACAGCGACCACGCCATCTACATTCGGGTAGTCCTTCAACGCATCACCGCGAAAGTGATCAGCGATCAATTTGCAAACGGTCGCTGAGCAGTTCACTGTAGATAACAGCCCGATGTAGTTGCGGGTGGCGACGCGTCCGTCCGCGCGTTTGATGCCCATGAACGTCGCCTGTGGAATCGCGGGAGTGACCGGACGCACATCCACACCGAACGCGTAGTCGCGCTCGAACGTGTCGCCCATCGCGAGGTTGTTCACATGCACATGTTCACCGGATAAGATGGCTTTGCTCGCGAATCCAATGATCTGGTTGTAGCGACGCACCGGCGCACCTTGCGCAATGGGCTTGGTCGCGATTTTGTGACCCGGTGGCACCATGCCTTTGACGGTGACGCCTTCGCTTTGCAGTTGCGTGCCGGAAATGAGTTGCACGCGGGCGATGACCACATCGTCGTTCGGGTGCAGGCGAATCGTGAATTGAGCGGCAGTGAGCATGATGGCGAATGATTGAAACGCGGGGGATTCCTAATGCTACGTCGTTCCTATAATGAAGGGCACCTCTAAAGCTAAAGCACACTGCAAAAGGAAAATTATGGGAGAGCGTCTTAAAGGCAAAGTTTGCCTGATCACTGCGGCCGGTCAGGGCATCGGTCGGGCAACGGCGATTGCGATGGCGGCGGAGGGCGCGACGGTCTATGCGACCGACGTCAACCTGAAGCTGCTGGAGTCACTGAAAGCCTACCCCGGCATCATCATCCAAAAGCTCGATGTGTTGAACGATCTGGAGATCAAGTTCACTATGGAAGGCTTGCCTCCGCTCAACGTGCTGTTCAACTGCGCGGGCTTTGTGCATCAGGGCACGATCATGGAGACGGGCGACGAGGATTGGGAATTCTCATTCAATCTGAATGTACGTGCGCCGTTCAAAGTGATTCAGGCTGCGTTGCCACGCATGATCGCCAACGGCGGCGGCTCGATCATCAACATGGCGAGCGTCTGCGGCAGCATCAAAGGGCTACCCAATCGCTTCGTTTACGGCGCGACCAAAGCGGCTGTGATTGGCATGACCAAGAGCGTTGCGGCCGACTACGTGAAGGGCGGCATTCGCTGCAATTGCGTGTGTCCAGGCACGGTCGATACGCCTTCGCTGCATGACCGTATGGCCGCGCTCGGTGACATCGACGAAGCACGCAAAATGTTTGTGGCGAGGCAACCGATGGGCCGCCTTGCCAAGGCCGAAGAGATCGCGCCGACGGTGGTGTTTTTAGCGTCGGACGAGTCAGCCTTCGCGACCGGTAATGCGTACATGATTGACGGCGGCATCACGATTTAATTTGTCCGAGAGAAACTCATCCCCACCCCACCCTCCCCTTGAAAGGGAGGGAGCAAAACAGATTACTCAACGAGGAAACCCATGAAACTCATCCGTTACGGAAAACCGGGCCAGGAAAAACCAGGCATCATCGACGCTGAGGGCAACGCCCGTTCAGTCGTTGATCTCATCTCCGACTGGGATGGCGAACATCTCAACGCCAAAGTGCTGGCGAAGATTGCGAAGATCAATCCGGCGAAACTGCCGCTGGTGAAGCCAAAGACACGACTTGGATCGCCCGTGGCGCGCCCGCAAAAGTTCATCGCCATTGGACTTAATTTCACCGATCACGCGCTGGAAACGGGCAATCCAATTCCTAAAGAGCCAGTGGTTTTCAGCAAGTGGACAAGCTGCATCGTTGGGCCAAACGATGATGTGATGTTGCCGAAGAACTCAGTGAAGACGGACTGGGAAGTTGAGTTGGGCGTGGTCATCGGCACGCAGGCCCGTAACGTCAGCAAGAAGGACGCGCTCAATCACGTCGTTGGCTACTGCCTGATTAATGACGTTTCCGAGCGCGAGTTTCAGATGGAGCGCGGTCAGACATGGGACAAGGGCAAAGGCTTCGACACCTTCGGTCCGATTGGCCCCTGGCTCGTTACAGCGGATGAAGTTGGCAATCCCGGCAAGCTCGGCATGTGGCTCGATGTCAACGGCGTGCGCATGCAGACCGGCAGCACCAAGACGATGATTTTCGATGTCGCGACCATCGTGTCGTACTGCTCGATGCTCATGACGCTGGAGCCGGGCGACATCATCACCACAGGCACGCCACCGGGCGTCGGGCTCGGCAAGAAGCCGAATCCGGTGTTCCTGAAGCCAGGCGACGTCATGACGCTAGGCATTGAGAAGCTCGGTGAACAAAAGCAAACCGTCGTGAAATTCAAAACGACGAAGGCATAAGCTTTCGGCTGAAACGACCACTGCACCGGGGCTAGAACGCTATTTGTCTATTTATCGACTTAGGTGATAAATTGAGCTTAGCCCCGGTGTAGTGGAGGATGCATAGGAAAGCTGTAACCGTTGGGTGTGCACCAAAGTGCGCACCGTCTGTTCGTGACATCAATCGTTGCAATGATGCGGAGACGTGCGCATTCTGATGCGCACCCTGCGTCTACGCCTGCCCACGCAGCAAAATCAGCGTCGCCAGTCCCAGGAAAATAAAGAATCCGCCGGTATCCGTCACCGCAGTCAGCAGCACACTGGAGCCAGCTGCCGGATCCTGGCCGCGACGATAGCGCCACATCGGGATCACCACTCCCATAATCGCGGCGAGCATCAGGTTTAACGTCATTGCGAGCGCAAGCACCAGACCCAGCGCGAGATTTTTCTCCATCAGCCCGATGACCAG
>JBBRVM010000446.1:0-3596 GCA_038246865.1 Burkholderiales bacterium | reverse complement strand
TATCGCGCGCGAGCAGTTGATCCCAATAGCCGCCCCAGATCAGTTTGAGCACGTTCCAGCCAGAACCGCGGAAGTCACCTTCGAGTTCCTGAATGATCTTGCCGTTACCGCGCACAGGGCCGTCGAGTCGTTGCAGATTGCAGTTGATGACGAACACCAGGTTGTCCAACTTTTCGCGGCCCGCCATGCTGATCGCACCGAGCGATTCCGGCTCATCCATTTCGCCGTCGCCGCAGAACACCCAGACCTTGCGGCCTTCGGTATTGGCTAGACCACGCGCGTGCAAGTACTTGAGGAAGCGCGCCTGATAAATGCCCATCAATGGCCCGAGACCCATCGACACGGTGGGCAACTGCCAGAAGTCCGGCATCAGCCACGGGTGGGGGTAGCTCGAAATGCCTTTGCCATCAACCTCCTGGCGGAAGTTGTCTAGCTGATCCTGCGTGAAGCGATCGAGCATGAAGGCACGCGCATAAACACCCGGCGCGCTGTGGCCCTGCACGTAAACGAGATCGCCTCCGTGATCAGCGGAAGGCGCATGCCAGAAGTGATTGAAGCCCACGTCATACAGCGTCGCGGCACTTGCGAACGACGAAATGTGTCCGCCGAGTTCCAAATCTTTTTTGCCACCACGCAGCACCATCATCGCGGCGTTCCAGCGCACGTAGCTGCGCAGCTTGTGCTCCATCTCGTGATCGCCGGGGCTCTTGGCCTCCAGGTGCGTCGGGATGGTGTTCAGGTAGGCGGTGTTCGGTGAGAACGGCGCATTGCCACCGGTGCGGCGCGCTTTGTCGAACAGCGCCTCCAACAGGTAATGCGCGCGTTCGTAGCCAACGTTTGCGATAACGCTCTCAAGCGAATCGAGCCAGTCGCTGGTTTCTTTCGGGTCGAGATCGCCCGGATTAATGGGGTTTTGCATGTCACTCCTCCTTACAGTTTTCGGGTGCTGTTCCAGTGCGTAAGGCACAGTCACGCGATGTCTCGTTGCCATTGTCGCGTGTGTGCATTGCACCATAAAAAAGATGCGTTAATCGCACATCATAAAACGCATTCTAACGAGAATTCCGTATTATGGAAGCGTATTCCACAAATTATTTTTGTGTGCGATAAAGTCATCAGCTTTTGTAATCAGCCCCCATTAGCTTTGGGCTAGCTACCAATTTGACGATTAGTCGACTTTTTGAATATTAGCTGTCTATGCCCTGTGCAAAGGCACTTTCACAGAAAAGCCATGTTGTCGAATCGGGTTTGCGATGACGTCAAATTTCTAAGCGTTTCTACAATGCGAACAGACTTCCCCACCTGATCAAAGCCCTCCGGCGTTCCGAGGCGTTCTTTCAAAGGCATTTTCCATGCGACTTTTCCCCCTTATCGCTGCCTGCTCGCTGCTTGCAGCCACAGCCACTTTCGCGCAGACTTACCCCACGAAACCCATCAAATTTCTGGTGCCCTTTCCCGCCGGTAGCGCCACCGACGTGGTAGCCCGCCAGCTCGCCGACGCGATGGGCAAAGAGCTTGGCCAAAGCATCGTCGTCGACAACAAGGCAGGGGCTCAAGGAACCATCGGCGCAACTGAGGTGAAAAACGCAGCAGCCGATGGCTACACGCTGATGGTGACCACCAGCACGACGCAAGCCGCCGTCGTCAGTCTCCTGAAAAAAGTGCCTTACGACCCCGCGAAAGACTTCACGCCCATCGGCAAAATCGCAACCACGCCGTTCGTTCTCATTACTAACGACAAAGTCCCTTCCACCGACCTGAAGAGCTTTATCGCTTATGTCAAAGCCAACCCCGGCAAAGTGCGTTTCGGACAAGGTTCATCGGGGTCATGGGTGTCGGGCTCTCTGTTCGCGTCGATGATTGGGGGCGAGATGCAGATGATTCCGTACAAGGGCATTCCGCCTGCGCTCACCGACATGCTGGGCGGCTCCATCGAAGTCGTATTCGCCGATTTGGGTAACGCGCAAGCGCAAATCAAGGGCGGCAAGGTCAAGGCCTTCGGCGTCACCAGCCTCAAGCGCTCTGCCGCACTGCCTGACTTGCCAGCGATCACCGAGCTAGTTCCGGGCTATGAACTGGTGCCGTGGTTCGCTTTGGTCGGCCCGGCCAATATGCCGAAGGAAGTCACCGCGAAGCTCTCCGCGGTACTGCTGAAGGTGCTGGCACTTCCCGAGGTCACGCAAAAGTTTAATGCTGGCGGATTTGACCTTGATCCTACTGACGCTGCCGGTCTGGCGAAGCTGATCGACTCTGAGGTGAAGCGCTGGGGTCAGCTCACAAAGACGGCAAAAATCGAAGCCGAATAGGCCGTCGCAGCTATGGAAAAGCGATCCTACTCAATTCAGATGTGACAACTCGGCGTCACATCAAATATCGAAACAAGGAAACTATTCTCTCCCAGCGGGTCTGATAAGTGCATGGCGCAATTTCTTTGCGTCCGACACTAATAATTCTCGGAGAGAAAATGCATAAAAATTATCAAGCGCAAACGCGCAAACGTTCGGTTTCAACCTCCTTATCCATTCTCGTTTCAGCAGGCGCTGCAATCGCAGCAACAGGCACCGTCAATGCACAATCATTCACGCCTCACGTCTACATCGGCGGCGCGTACGGCGTCACTAGTGCGCAGGGTGACTTCAATGGACAAGTGTTCAGTGCCGGTCAGAGCCTGACCGGTGGCAACACCATTTCCAGCATCCGCAGTGACCGCACTGACAACGGCAGCAAATTCTTCGCCGGCTATCAGTTCCACCGCAACTTCGCAGCCGAATTGAGCTACGTCGATTTCGGCAAGTTCAACGGTGCCTATCAATTCTCGGGGCCCAACAGCTTCACCCGGCAATATGCAGCAAACTGGCGCGCCGATGGCACCGCACTCGATCTCGTCGCCAGCGCTGAAGTCATGCCAAAGCTGACCGTTTTCGGTCGCGTGGGCGTTATGCGCAGCTCGCTGAAATACAGCCTCAATTCCGTCCCCAGCGGCTTTGATCCGTTCAATGCACCTACCGATCATCAATCGCGTCCGCACTTCGGCGTAGGGCTCGGTTACAACATCACGCCAGCGATTGGCGCACAGCTGGGCTGGGAGCGCACGACCGGGGTCGGACGCAACTTCAGCTTCAGCAATGCGGACCCTGATCGCTCGAACGGGAAGCTCAATTACGACTTGCTGTCGCTGGGCTTGACCTATCGCTTCCGGTAAGCACGAAGCAGCGGACCTGATCGTCTAGAACAGGTTCAGTCGACCCATTTACGCGTTACCATTGACCCGTGAACGCAATGACTGAACCTCTCGCACCCGCCGCACCCGGCAGCAAAACCTCGTTCGTGCTGCACGGCGTGGCTGCTGCGCCGGGTATTGCGATTGCACGAGCGCAACTCGTTTCACACGCCACGCTGGAAGTCGCCCACTACGACATCGCACCCGAGCAGGTCGAGGCCGAACTGCTGCGCTTCGACACCGCATTGACGACGGTACGAGAACAATTCGAGGCGCTGCACGAGCGCATGAAGGGAGACGACGCGCCCGCTGAATTCGGCGCGTTTCTTGACGTTCACTGGATGATCCTGACCGATACGCATATCGCGAAAGATCC
>JBBRVM010000445.1:0-3612 GCA_038246865.1 Burkholderiales bacterium | reverse complement strand
CAAGGTCATTCGACACCTTTTCAATCTCGCCCAGCGCCAAACCGGCGTCTTCGGCGAGTCGAGCACCCGCCACCACCTCGGCGGTCGTCTGCTCCATCGACGACACCGCCTCGTTGGTGTCGGCCTGAATCGTCTGCACCAGCGTTTCGATTCGCTTGGTCGCGTTGGACGCGCGTTCCGCCAGTCGCTGCACTTCGTCGGCCACGACCGCGAATCCGCGGCCGGCTTCACCGGCGGATGCTGCTTGAATAGCAGCGTTCAACGCCAGAATGTTGGTTTGTTCGGCGATGTCGTTAATCAGTTCGACGATGGAACCAATTTCCTGTGAGCTTTCACCCAGTCGCTTGATGCGCTTGGAGGTTTCTTGAATCTGGTCGCGAATGGAGTCCATGCCTTGAATGGTCTGGCGCACCACTTCGGCACCTTTCGCGGCGATCTGCACCGAGCGTTGCGCCACGTCAGCGGATTCGGCTGAGTTTTTCGAGACCTCGTCGATGGATACCGCGATTTCGTTAATCGCAGCCGACGCGGAGGTGATCTGTTGCGCTTGTTGTTCCGCCGCTTCGGCCAAGTGCATTGCGGTGGCTTGCGTTTCTTGGGCAGCAGCGGCCACCTGCACGGCGGTCTCGTTGATGGTCGTTACGAGTGATCGCAACGCTTCAATAGCGAAGTTGATGGAGTCAGCGATGGCACCGGTGATGTCTTCGGTAACGGTTGCGCGAACAGTCAAGTCGCCTTCGGCGAGCGAGCCCATTTCGTCCAGCAGTCGCAGAATGGCCTCTTGGTTACGCTGGTTGAGCTCCGAGGACACTTGGAAGCGGCGGCGCTGATCGCGGTACAGCGTGGTCAACAAGCCACCGATACCGAGCAGCGCGACGACACCGGCCAGCGCACCAATCGGCACGCTTGGGAACCAGCGCTTACCGGGCAAAGTGCCGAAGCTGACGTTGAGGCTGCGCGCCCCTAACAGCAGGTCGTTGGAGCCTTGGAAGATCTGGTCGGACGCTTCCTTTACCTCAAACAACTCGGTAGACGCTTCGAGAATGCCTTCCACATTGGCCCGCACCTCGGAGTAAACGCCCGAAACATCACCCAGAATCTGCCGCGCTGCTGGCACCTCAACCCTGCGAATGCCTTGTTCGGCGTTTCCTTCGAGCAATCCTGCGAGCACCTGTCCAAAAATCGAGTCTTCGCGGGAGAAGCGGTCGGCGGCCGAAATAGCGCCTGCGCCACCCTGAAGAATCTGGCTGACGTATCGCAACATGCGGTCGGCGAGCACAATCTGGCGCGCGGCGATATACACCTGCGAGCTGGCGGCACCGCCATCGCTCATGGCGCGAATGACTTCGTCCATCTGCGTTTGCAGCTGCGGGATCTTTGCTGAGAAATCAGCTGCCGTTTCGGCAAGCTCAGTGACGGTGGCTTCGCTGCTCAGAATCTGGTCGGCATTCTGTTCAACGCTTTTCCATACTACGGACAACCGCTCAAGCTCCTCACCGACAACTGGGTTGTCTTTGTAGCTTGGCATGCCAACTTCCGGCGCACCTACCTGCAGTTCGGTGATCGCCACCTGGATACGATCTTTCGTCTCTCGCAAGCCAATAAATGCGTCGAAGCCGCCGGACGCCGCTTCCTGTGCGAATTTCGCAATCTGCTGGGAGAGCACCTGAATATCGGCGATTCGATTTCGCGCCTCGTTTTCATGCGCGGTGTTGCGGGCCTGGAAAAAGAAGTTCGCGCCCAGCAACGCCAGCGCGAACAACAGGATCGCGATGAAGAAGTTGATTGCGCCGCGCCGCTCGCGACCGCCACCCGCCGTAGTTGTGCTCATGTGTGCAACCTCGCCCCTTAATGAGAAATGCAGCCGCTATGCCGCGGCGGCCTGCCGAAACTCCGACGTACGCGTCAGCTGCGTCATGCTGAACACGCCATAGGTAATGTCACTCAGGCGATAAGCCTGGGAGACGAAATCCGCGTAGCGACCCTCGGTCAATGTCCCCACCTCATGCCGCTGGGAATCAACAAAGTGGCGCTGTCCTAACAATTCATCGACGAGCACCGCGACGTTGCCGCCGCTTTGCTTGACGACCAGCGCTCGCTGGTTTTGATGCAACACCGTACGTTGCCCTTCGAGGAACTGCTTGAGGTCGACCACCGGCAATAAATTACCGCGCACATTGGCGATGCCCAACAGCCACGGCAGCCCGCCGGGAATGCTGGTCATTGCGGGCACGGTGATGATCTCGACCACTTCACCGAATGACGAAGCAAGCCGCCGATTGCCGAGACGAAAACACACGCCTCGCCATAGCCCAGGCGCATCAATCTGCTCGGGAGTACCTGGCTGATGGGCGAGACTGCGACGCTCGTAATCATTGAGCACATCAAATGGGTTGATGGTCGCCGAATTGATCGTTTGATCTGCCATCGACTTAGCTCACACCGGGTGGCAGCAAGGCGCGAATGCGGTCAATCAGGGCGCGCTCGCTGGGTGGCTTGACCAAGTAGTCTTTGGCGCCTTGGCGCATACCCCAGACCCGATCCGTTTCCATATTCTTGGTGCTGACGATGATGACCGGAATGTGTTGAGTCGCGGGATCGCGTGACAGCGCCCGGGTGGCCTGAAAACCGTTCATGCCGGGCATGATCACATCCATCAGGACCAAGTCAGGCAGCTCGCGCTTGGCCATCTCAACGCCGTCTTCAGCGGTGCCGGCGGTCAGCACGGAATGACCATTACGCTCCAACACCGTCGTGAAAACACGGGTGTCAGTCGGCGAATCGTCGACGATAAGAATACGTGCCATGGCCCCCCAGCCTCCCCTTGACTTATGCGCGATCAGTAAATCGTCTAACCGTTCCCAACAGTTCGTCGCGAGTGAAGGGCTTGGTCAGATACTCCTCGGAGCCGACGATGCGGCCCTTGGCTTTATCGAACAGCCCGTCCTTCGACGACAACATGATCACCGGCGTTTTCCGAAACAGCTGGTGATTCTTTATCAGAGCGCAGGTCTGATAGCCATCGAGACGCGGCATCATGATGTCAACAAAGATGATATTGGGATGGTAGTCGGCAATTTTTGCCAACGCCTCGAACCCATCGGTCGCTGTGATGACATCGCACCCTTCCTTTTTCAGAAGGGTCTCTGCTGTGCGGCGAATGGTCTTCGAATCGTCGATGACCATCACCTTGAGCCCAGCCAGGCTAGTCGAGCTCTCTTTGTCTTCCATCCCGCCTCCCCAGCCGTTCTTGCGGACCAGTTTTATCCACTGGCGCTTACTCGTTATATCTCAGCGTTGACACACGCTGTCAAGCCGCTAAATACCCGGTGCTAGTATAGCCCCGCCTGGCAGCGCTTCTGCGTTGCGCAAATCTGCTCATCCAACGATATATCGGACCCGATGCCCCTAGACATCGCCGTGGTGATGGACCCTATCGGCTCCATCTCGACCAAAAAAGACTCCACCTTCGCGATGTTGCTTGAAGGTGAAGCGCGTGGCCACCGCATGCACTATGCGCTTCCCGGCAGCTTGGGTGTTAGCGATGGACTTGCGATCGCGCGATTGGCGCCAATTTCGGTGCGTGACCAAGCGCAAGACTGGTTCACGCTT
>JBBRVM010000444.1:0-3614 GCA_038246865.1 Burkholderiales bacterium | reverse complement strand
CGCCAGGACCCAATTCGCACTTCTACACCGCAGTCGAATCAGAATGTACCTTGCTGAAAAACCTGCAAGCCAGCACGCCAGCAACCCAGCAGCGACTGAACTTTGAAAGCCTTGACTTCATCACGACGCCCGCAGTCAGCGGTGTTTGCCCGACCACTACCGTGCCGGTTTACCGCGCCTACAACAACGGATCAGCGCGCGGCAAGGATGGCAATCATCGCTTCACGACCAACTTGAGCTCCATCGCGCAAGTGGTTGCTCGCGGCTGGATTAATGAGGGGGTGGTGATGTGTGCTGCGCCGTAGGTGGCTGCGGCAAATACCAGGTTACTGCGGAAACGGCGCTGCGTATTGAGCCTTGGCTGGCTCATTTGTGACCCAACTCGCCACCACAAAAGCGAGCGGAACCGGAACTATTGTTCTGCTTGGGAGACGGCATGAGTTATTGAGCCCTGGCTGGCTCATATTTGACCCAACTCGCCTCATGGGCGAGTTGGTGCCGGAGAGATGAATCGAACACCCGACCTTCGCATTACGAATGCGCTGCTCTACCAACTGAGCTACACCGGCACTTGCATGACATTTAGGGGGAAAGCTTTCCGCCCATCACGCTTTCTAAACAGTTTGCACTGTGTAGCCCATAATTATGCCATGGCTAAAAATTTCTTTCATTCTCTGTCGTCGCGATGAAGCTTGCTCGCATCATGGGCTTTCATGCCGTCACCGCGCGCTTGCAGCGACGACCAGAATCGGTGGTCGAGTTATTCGTGTGGGAAGCGCGTCGGGACGAGCGGATCAGCGAGCTGCACGCGCTGGCAGCGACACTTGACATTGAGGTTCAGACCGTCGACGCCGGGCGCTTGACCGCGCTCGCACAGTCCGATCAACATCAGGGTGTAGTCGCGCTGGTCGAGGTGCTGGCCGATGGCTCAGCGGGAGCGGACTTCGATACGGTATTGGCAGCGAGTCTCAAGAAATCAACGCCGCCACTCTTCCTGTTGCTCGACCAGATTCAGGATCCGCACAATCTGGGGGCCTGCATTCGCAGCGCCGACGCGTTTGGTGCGGACGCTGTGATCATTCCAAAGCATGGATCAGCTCCGCTATCGGCTGTGGCGCTTAAGGCCGCGAGCGGTGCCACCGAGACCACGCCAGTTTGTCAGGTCAGCAATTTGGTGCAGTGCATCGAGACATTGCAGGCGGCAGGGGTTTGGGTACTCGGTGCCGAGATGGAGACCGAAGCGACACTTTTCAATACAAAACTGACCGGACCCCTCGCATGGGTGTTGGGCAACGAGGGCAAGGGCCTGCGCCGACTGACTCGCGAGCGTTGTGACGCCCTGGTGGCGATCCCGATGGTGGGCGCGGTGGAGAGCCTGAATGTGTCGGTAGCGACGGCAGTTTGTCTTTATGCGACACAGGCTGCGCGAACGAAGGCTTAGCGAGACAAACGATCCGACACAGAGAGAAACGCGGGCACTGACGCTCAGGTCAACAGGGGTACTATTACTGCTTCCTGATTGTCCGTTTTCACATGCTTGCTTTTGTTCTTCGACGTCTGTTTCAGGCGGCGCTCGTCATGCTGGTGGTAGCGTTCATCGCGTTTTCGCTGTTCAACTACGTAGGCGACCCGGTCAACATGATGCTGGGTCAGGACGCCACTCCCGAACAAAAGGTTGAGCTGCGCGAAAGTCTCGGTCTCGACAAACCCATCTATGCGCAGTTTGGCGTGTTCGTGGGTAACGCAGTTCGCGGTGAGTTCGGGCTCTCGCTGCGCCAGGCGCGTCCCGTTTCCACGCTGATTAAGGAGCGATTGCCCGCTACGCTGGAGCTTGCGTTTTGTGCGGCGGTTCTCGCGCTGGTCGGCGGCGTTGTGTTGGGCGTTTACACGGCGCTCCGGCGCAACGGCATTTTCTCGCAATTTCTGCTGATGGTGTCGCTCATTGGCGTGAGCTTGCCGACGTTTCTGATCGGCATCCTTTTGATCCTTGTTTTCGCCGTCACACTACAAATCTTGCCCTCCTATTCGCGTGGAGATGTCACCCAAATCGGCTGGTGGAGCACGGGGCTGTTGACCTGGAGCGGGATCAAGGCGCTGGTGCTGCCGTCGGTCACTTTGTCGCTCGGCACGATGACTTTGATCATGCGTCTGGTGCGCAGCGAAATGCTTGAAGTGTTGCGTACCGATTACATCAAGTTTGCGCGCGCTCGCGGCCTCACGAACAACGCGGTTCACTTCGGTCACGCATTGAAGAACACGCTGGTTCCGGTGATGACTATTATGGGTCTGCAACTTGGCACCATCATTGCATTTGCCATCGTCACCGAGACGGTATTTCAGTGGCCCGGTATGGGCTTCCTGTTCATTCAGTCGGTGCAGTTTGCCGACATTCCGGTGATGGCAGCGTATCTTGTGTTGATTTCGTTTGTGTTCGTCAGTATCAACCTGATTGTTGACCTGCTCTATTACGTCGTCGACCCACGTTTGCGTATTGAGCAAACCTCGCCTGCTCACTAATTTTTTTGTTGCCCGTTTTTCCCGAGATCAAGATGTACAACCCAAGCAAAGTCTCCGAAGCAATCCGCGAATTTCACAGTGATCTCACTGCCATTCGCCGCGATATTCACAACAATCCCGAGCATGCGTACAAAGAGACGCGGACTGCGGCGCTGGTCGCCGAGCGGCTGACGGCGCATGGCGTCGACGAAGTGCATACCGGCGTCGGACGCACAGGCGTCGTCGGCGTGATTCGCGGCAGTCGTCCGGGGACGCGCAACGTTGGCCTGCGCGCCGATATGGATTGCCTCGCGATGACCGAGGAAACACGGCTTCCCTACGCGTCTCAGAACAAGGGCTATATGCATGCCTGCGGCCATGACGGGCACACAACGATGCTCTTGGGGGCTGCGCGTTATCTGGCAAAAACCCGCAACTTCTCAGGCACGGTTTACGCTGTCTTCCAGCCGGCCGAAGAGGGCGAGGCGGGGGCCAAGGCGATGATGGATGACGGCTTGTTTGAACGCTTTCCCATCCACGCCTTTTACGGTCTGCACAACACACCATGGGTGCCCCTGGGCTCAATGGCGGTGCGTAATGGCGCGATGATGGCTGCGGCAGACCGCATCGAAATCATCATTGAAGGCAAAGGCGGTCACGGCGGTATGCCACAGTTTGTTTCTGATCCTGTACTGGCGGCGGGCCATGTAATCACGGCGATCCAGTCGATTGCTTCGCGCAACGCTGACCCAGCCGATGCCGTCGTCGTCTCCATCTGCGCGATGGCGGCGGGCGTGATGAACACGTACAACGTGATTCCACGCGAGGTGAAGCTCATTGGCACTGTGCGCACTTACCGCAAAGAAGCTCAGAAGATGGTGATCGACAAGTTAAATCTCATCGTGGAACACACCTGCGCGGCGTTCGGCTCGAAAGGCAAAGTCAATTTCATCGAGGGCTATCCGGCAACCATCAACCACAAACGTGAGGCCGAGCTTTCTGCTGAGGTCGGTCGCGGTGTGTTTGGGCCCGAGAACGTGATCACGGAAATTTTCCCGAATACCGGCGGCGAGGACTTTGCGTTTTTTCTGCAAGCCGTTCCCGGTGCCTACATCTGG
>JBBRVM010000443.1:0-3623 GCA_038246865.1 Burkholderiales bacterium | reverse complement strand
CTACCCCGGAAACTGACCTTCGCAAGGAAATGATATGCGCTTTTCAAACACGGCACTGAACTCAACATCTTTTTCAGCGCTCGCTGCGGCGTTGATGGTGTCGGTACTGGCACCTGCAGCACTGAGCGCGCAGGATAGCGTGGCTGAAGATGCCGCAGCAGAGCCTGAGGGCGCCATCGTCGTGACGGGTTCACGGATTGCCCTTAATTCGGCTTTGGATGCAGCAAGCCCGATCACGGTGCTCGATGCCGAAGCGATCCAGACCAACGGACAGGCTGATATCGCCACCTTGCTGCGCAATATTCCGGCCTTGCAGGGATCACTGCCCGGCACCGACTCCGTCAATCAGGCCGCCAATGGTGATAGCTCGGATCTCGGTCTCAGCCTGCTGAACCTGCGCAATCTGGGAGCCGTACGCACGCTTACATTGGTCGATGGGCGTCGCCATGTTCCCGGCACGGGCGGGTCTGCCGCGGTCGACATCAATCATATCCCGCAAGCGCGTATCAAAAACGTCGAGGTTCTGACAGGCGGTGCCTCGTCGATCTACGGATCGGACGCGGTGACCGGTGTGGTCAACTTTACCCTGCGCAGCGGCCGCGATTTTGATGGCCTAGAATACAATTTCCAAGGCGGCGTTTCGGGTCAGGGCGATGCCGAAAGCTACCGCGGTTCAATCGCGCTGGGGGGCGAGTTTGCCGATGGGCGCGGCAGTGCAGTGTTCTCGGTTGAATATCGTAAGCAAACCTCGCTGATCGCTGCTGATCGCGAATTTGCCGGAACCGGCCTTTCCAGTCTGAGCGCCGCCAGTCAGGCTACGCTAGACGCACTTGGGATTACGCAGGCGCAACTCGGCCTACCCGCTGGCGAAATCCCGGCCAATGCGTTCGTGCCCGACCGGACGCTGCCGATTTCAAGCGCTTTCGGCATTATTGCGCTTGATCGTTCAGCGTTTATTGCTGGAAGAAACTCTGCCCGGGCAGGGGCAACGCCGCTCATTGCCGGGACCAATATTCCTTCCGCGCAGGTGTTTGACAATGGCGTCCTGCGGCCGTTTAATCCCGGCCTGTCGGTTGGCGGTTTTGATTCATCCGGAGGGGACGGCATTGGCGGTAATCCGCTTGGTCTCATTTTGCCCGAACTTGATCAGGTTGTTGTCAGTGCGGGCGCTGACTACGAAATCACGCCGAACATCACTGCCTTTTTTGAGGGCACGATCGCCTTTACATCGGGGCGGGATCAGGCTGGCATTCCATTCAGTGACGAAATTCCGATCCAACCTGATAACCCTTTCATCCCCGCCGCGCTGCAATCACAAGTGAATCAGCTTAACGCACTAGGCATTGACACCGCAATCAACCTGCAACGCGACGTTCTGGATGTTGGTGTTCAACCATTCGAAGATACCGAACGCACGACCTGGCGCATTGTTGGCGGCCTGCGCGGGGAGGTTCCTGATCTTGGTTGGGATTGGGAAGTGTCCTACAATTATGGCCGTACCGAAGTGGAATCGGTGTTCCAGAATACTCGGATCGAAGATCGCTATTTCTTCGCCATTGACGCAGTCGCGCTGACCCCCGGCAACATCGCCGGATTCTCGCCGTCGGGAAGCGTGAATGCCATCCGCAATGGTCAGGATATCTCTATCAATGGTGGGTCAGCCCAGCTGGGCGATATCATCTGCCGGTCATCACTCGACGGGTCAAACCCCGGCGTTTCGCCCTTTCCCGCGCCGCCAACTAATGCTGACGGTACTGGAAGAGCGCTCACGTTCACTCCAGGGGATGGGCAATGCGCGCCAATCAACATTTTCGGGCAGAATTCCATTTCGGGCGCAGGCGCGGACTTTGCGTTTCTCGATATCATTGATTCGACCGTTCTAACGCAGCAGCAATTCCTTGCCACCCTGGCTGGCGACACCGCGAGCTTCTTTGAACTGCCGGGCGGCCCGATCGGTTTTGCCACCGGGTTTGAATACCGCCGCGACACCAGCCTGTTCACACCGTCGACCTTGCGGTTCGCGCCTGCCATCACATCGGGCGCAATCAGCGGCGGGCCGACGTTGCCTTCACCAGATCCGACATTCCAGGATCCTTCACTCGAAGTCTATGAAGGGTTCGCCGAATTGCGCGCCCCGATCTTGGCGAACTTGCCCTTTGTCGATCTGCTTGAAGTGCAAGGGGCAATCCGCTTTTCTGATTACAACACCATCGGGCGGACGACGGCGTGGTCAGTCGGCGGCCGGTACAAGCCGGTCGACAGCCTAACCTTGCGCGGCACTTATTCTGTTGCGGTGCGTGCGCCAAACCTAGCAGAGCTGTTTGGCCCGCTCTCGCCAGCCACGCTCGGATTGACAGCGGACCCTTGTGCCACAATCAATATCGGGGCTGGAAGCTCTTTTCGCGCAACCAACTGTCAGTCGCTGGTGGGAGCGAACTTTGACCCAACCACTTTCGCTTCGGCGTTTCGCCCCGGGACCAGCGGAGGAAACCCCAATCTGTCTCAAGAAGAAGCAACGACGTTCACGGCTGGCTTTGTCTTCCAGCCGACCGGCTTTCTCCGCGGCCTAACGTTGCTCGCTGACTATTACGATATCTCGATCACAGACGCGATTGGATCGCTCACAGGTGCTCAGGTTGCTGCGGCCTGCGTCGATTTGCCCACCACGAATAACCAGTTCTGCGACGCAATTGATCGTGATCCGGGAAATGGGGTGATCAGCTTTTTCAGATCGGGTCAAATCAACCTTGGTGCGTTGAATGTTCGTGGGATCGATTTTGCCGCCAACTACGCTTTTGATGTTGCTGATGTCATCGGCAGCGATTTCGGCTCAGTCAGCTTATCGATTTCTGGTACGCGCTTCCTTGAGGATGAGCAAATTTTCGATGCGACGGCGGAAACGTTGATTGCGTCGATTGCGGATCCTCTGGAGCAGCAACGAGCGCGGATCGCCAACAACATCACCAACGATCAGCTTGGCACGCTTGGCAACCCCGACTGGATCGCAAATTTCGGGATCACCTGGACGAAGAATAAGCTCACACTGGGCTGGAATGGTCGATTTGAAAGTAGCCAGCTGTCGTTTGGCATCGACAATATCGAAGTGGTGAGCGTTGATATTGAGGCGGGCAGCGTGGTGGTAAACGACGACAATTCGTTCGTTGCCCTGCCGCAGCGCGACACCGGTAGCTCACTCGTGAGCGACTTCTTTGGCAGCTATGAACTTTCTGATAAGTTCGGGGTTTATGGCGGGATAAACAATGCTTTTGACCGGGAACCGTACCTCGGCGATCTGGTCCGGCCGATTGGTGTGCGCGGCCGGTATTTCTACTTGGGGGTGCGCGGCACGTTCTGATCAGAGGTAACGAATAATTGTGCGGGCGGGACGGCTTCGGCTGTTCCGCCCGTTGCCCTTGGCCCGCCCGCTTCGTTTTTATTCGTAAGTGCCAAGCAGTTGCCGGGCCACCACCCAGTTGTGGATCTCGCTCGGCCCGTCGTAGATGCGCATCGTGCGCAGCTTGTTCGACATCAGATACAGCGGCAATTCGCGGGTCATGCCCATCCCGCCAAACATCTGCATCGCATGATCGACGATCTCGTAAGCGCTTTCGATGCAGAACGAT
>JBBRVM010000442.1:0-3637 GCA_038246865.1 Burkholderiales bacterium | reverse complement strand
GGGCACGCGACGTTTTCGCGAACGGGCACAGGACGCCCACGCCGCCCACGCGCAAGTCCCGAAAATCATGGCATTGAGCGTGCTGGGTCAGCATGCAGAAGCAGCCGCTTGCGGAGAGTCGACTCAACGCGAGCTGACGAGCCTCGGCGAGTTGCTGGCAGCCGGAAAAGTAAGCCTAAACCTGGGCAATCTTCACTATCAGCTTAACGACTTTGCAAAAAGTCTGACTCAATACCAGCAGGCCGCAGAACTATTCGGAAAGGCCGAGTACTCCCAATGGACCGGCATGAGCCAACTCGGCATCGCCAACACGCTGGAAGTACTTGGAAATTTTGATGCAGCGCTGAAGGTCTACGCTGACATCGATCGTCAAACTGAACGACATCGCTTTGATGTTTTGCGGGCGATGGTGCATGAGTCCCGTGCGCTGCTGCATCTTGCACGCGGCCAGTACCACGCCGCGCTGGCAGGGCTCGAAAATGCACGGCAACGATATGAAGCGCTGGACATGCAACAGCAGCTCGCAACCGCCGAGAAGCAGTTTGCCGACGTCTATCTCGTGCTGCGGTTGCTCCCGGAGGCGCTGAATCTTTACGCCACTGCGTCGACACGTTTTGAACGTTTGCAAATGCCCGTCGAACGTGCGTGGGCGCTGGCGCAACAGGGACGCACGCTTGCAGCGCTGATGCGACCAGAAGCTGAAGTTACCGAAGCGCTGCAGCTGGCGTCTGCGCTCTTTGCTGCACAAGGCGTGAGCGCTGGTAGTGCATCGGTGCTGCACACCCGAGCAGAGGTGGCGCTCGCGCGCGGCGACACGGAGCAGGCGAAAGAACTGGCTACCGAGGCGGCTGAGATCTTCGCGAAAGCCGGTATGGCGGCGGACACGCTCCAGTCACGGGTCGTCTACGCCTACGCCGTTCTCAGCGAAGGGAATGGCACTGATGCGATTCCGCTTTTTTCGTCAGCACGGCATCACGCGGTCTCGTTGCAATTGATATCGATACAGGTGCGCTGCCTCGTTGGACTGGGTCTTTCAGCAGTGCAACAGAACAGTATGCAAACAGCAAAAGTGCACTTCGAATCCGCCGTTGAATTGTTCGAGCAACAGCGGCGTGACTTGCCGGGCGATGACCTTCGTCACTCGTTTTTGGTGGACCACATGCTGCCATACCAGGCGCTGTTGCGTATCGAGTTTGAACATCAGGCTCCTGAAGCAACCGCGTGCGCTGCGGCTATCCTGATTCAAATCGAGCGTTTCCGCGCGCGTGTTCTGGGCGAACGCATGGGCAACCAGCAACGTGTTGAGGCAGCCAGCGAAAGCGACGCAGCAATCGTCGAAAAGCGCGTTCAGTTGAACTGGCTGCACTTGCGTCTGCAAAAGCTGCTTTACGAAGGCGAGACCAATAACGCGTTACTCGACGAATCTCGCAGGCGGGAGCGCGAACTGCTGGAGCTCTCACGCCGCCGTCGTCTGACGGCACCAGTTGGCGATCAACTGGGCGGAATTGCCTCCTTTGATCCGGGCGCACTGCAAACGGCTTTAAGCGATATTGATGTACTAGTCGAGTACGGTGTACTCGACGATGAGCTTTTCGCCTGCGTGGTCACGCGGAACGAAATTACAGTGCGACGACACATGGCCCGATGGCCTGAAGTGATTGATGCGATACGCGCGTTACGTTTCCAGATAGAGACTCTGCGCAATGGTGCGATTGGCCTGGAGCGTCACGCTGAGCTGCTGACCCGGCGCTCGCGGGCGGCTTCGCGAAAGCTGCATGATCTGCTGTGGCTGCCTCTGGCTGAATCATTGACGGGTTTCAGCAAAGTGCTTGTTGTGCCGCATGAACAGTTAGCTTCCGTGCAATTTTCTGCACTGTATGACGGTGAAAAGTATTTGACCGAGAGTTGGGAAATGGCGGTCGCACCTAGCGCAACGGTCGCGCTTTGGGGGCTGTTGCGCCAGCCAGTGCCGCCGCAACACGCTGTGGTACTTGCCGACTCCACACATTTGCTGCACGCCGCAACAGAGGCCCGCAACGTCGCGTCCCTGTTTGAACAGGTCACCGTGCTGACCGGATCTGACGCCAGCAGCGTTGCCTTACGCGGTGCGACCTGGAACGCAGACGTCCTGCATCTTGCCTGTCACGGCCAGTTTCGCTCGGACAATCCCATGTTTTCGGCGTTGCACCTTACGGATGGGCCTTTAACCGTTCAGGATGTCGAGGCGTTGCGCCTTCCTCTCGGTATCGTCGTGCTCAGCGCTTGCGAATCAGGCGTCTCGACAGAGAGCCGAGGCGACGAAGTGATAGGACTGGTGCGCGCATTTCTGATCGCTGGCGCGGCACGCGTTGTCGCAAGCCTCTGGCCCGTGGACGACGCCGTGACGTCGGAATTCATGGCCGCGTTCTATCAGTCTTTGCGTAGCGGCGCGGCTCCGGGTGCGGCGTTGAGAACGGCGCAGCTTGCCGTCATGCGAACGCATCCACACCCCTTTCACTGGGCTGCTTTCACGCTTTACGGGGGCTGGTAGCGCTAAACTAGAAATAGTTCGAATGCGAACCATTTGCGTATCAACACGTATTTTTCGTGTCCCGTCCCGCTCTGTTGGGATGGTTCATCCCACTATTCCGAAAATGACAACAGCGCCTAACGTCACACTACGACGGCTTCACCGCAAGATTCCGGCTGTTGCCGCCATATTCGCGTTGCTAACGCTGACGATGGCGCAATGGGCTGTGGCTGCAGGCTTCAAGCCCGACGAAGTTCTGGTGAAACTGCGTACCCCAGCGGCACTGGGGCCCATCGTCAGCAGTCTGGGCGTCGTGCAGACGATTCAGTTTGGTTCTCGGCCGATCTATCGACTCAAGCTTCCGGCTAACTCCAATGTTGATACGGTTGTCAATCAGCTGATCGGCAACTCTGATGTCCTGCTTGCTGAACCCAACTATACGCACGACACCCCTGAGGCACGCAGGAATTTGCCTTGGGCGGTCGGCACCCCCGGCGCCTACGTCGCCCAATGGGCACCCGCCGCCATGCACCTACCGGAAGCGCACCTGTTCACGAGAGGCGCGGGCGTTCGCGTCGCGGTACTCGACACCGGGGTGGATCTTTCGCACCCTGCGTTGGCAGGAAAACTCTTGCCTGGCTATGACTTTTTTGATGGTGACGCCGATCCGTCGGAAGTGGCGTGCTTACCGGCGACGTGCCCGGTGGTGGGTCTCGGTTATGGTCATGGCACGCATGTCGCCGGGCTGATCGCGTTGGCGGCGCCGCTGGCGAAGATCATCCCGTACCGCGTGCTTGATCCCAACGGCGAAGGCAACGCGTGGGTGTTGGCCGAAGCGTTGCAACGTGCGATTGATCCCGACGGGAATCCGGCGACGGATGACGGCGCGCAGGTGATCAACATGAGTCTGGGCACGGCGACGCGAACCCGGATACTCACCTCCATCGCCAAACTTTTTACCTGTGAACCGCCTGATGAAACGGACCCACTACTGAATTTTTCAGACGCTGGATATGACAACGACAAGGCGCGCTGCGCTAGTTCGACGGCACCGGTGATCGTCGCGGCGGCCGGTAACGACGGCAGCAGTTCGGTCAAGGAATATCCCGCTGCGGAAAGTGTCTACGG
>JBBRVM010000441.1:0-3658 GCA_038246865.1 Burkholderiales bacterium | reverse complement strand
TACGGTGGTGAGTAAATCAATGCCCGGCTGGTGATACACGCAGGTATCGAAGAACACATTGTTGAGAAGGTGATCGTTCAAGCTCGGCTTCTTCATCATATCCGCCAGGCCCCGGAAGCGGCCCCAGTGGTAGGGCGCAGCGCCACCACCGTGCGGGATGAGGAATTTAAGCGTCGGAAAATCCTTGAACAGATTGCCTTCGAGCAACTGCATAAAGGCGGTCGTGTCGGCGTTGAGATAGTGCGCGCCGGTGGTGTGGAAACACGGGTTGCAACTGGTGCTCACGTGCACCATCGCGGGCAGATCGTACTCCACCATTTTTTCGTAAATCGGATACCAGTGCTTGTCGGTCAGCGGCGGCGAAGTCCAGTGTCCCCCCGACGGATCAGGGTTCAGATTGATACCAACGTTGCCGAATTCCTTCACGCATTTTTCCAGCTCGGGAATGCAGGTTTTCGGATCGACGCCCGGTGACTGCGGCAGCATCGCGGCACCGATAAAATTGTCCGGGAACAGTTGGCTCACGCGATAGCAAAGCTCGTTGCAGATCGCAGCCCAGGTCGACGACACGTTAAAGTCGCCAATGTGATGCGCCATGAAGCTCGCGCGCGGCGAGAAGATCGTGAGATCGCTGCCGCGTTCATTCATGAGCTTCAACTGGTTTGCGATGATCGATTCGCGCAACTCGTCGTCACTGATTTTCAACTCGCTGACTTTGGGCATCATCGCCGGATCTTTGATCCCGGCGATTTGTCGGTTGCGCCAGTCTTCCAGCGCTTTGGGGGCCGTCGTGTAGTGGCCGTGGCAATCGATAATCATGACGGTGTACCTCGGTTCATTAATTGGCTCATTGGCAGGGCTCCAAACCCTGGCGGCGCTTGGCTGCAGCGGCCTCGGGTGAAATCATGTAATCAAGCAGGGACTTGACGGCCTTTGCCCGCGCTGAGTCCGTGTTGTGTCGCACCGGCAAACCTGCTGAAAAAATCGTGGTGATTTGAATCGCGGCGGGGAGCGGGCCAACGACGATGATTCCATCGAAGTGCAGCAATTCACTCAACTGCTGGAACCCAAGCGCCACTTCGCCGCTGGCGACCAGCGTACCAACCGGCACGCCCGTCGGCGCTTGCACCATGAGGCTTTTGATCTCCTCAGCGATGCCCCAGCGCTCGAACAGTTTGGCCAGCGCCACGCCACTTGGGCCGGTGGAATAGCTGATGCTTTTTGCTGCAAGCACCGCGCGTTTGACCGCCGCCTCAGAGGCAATGTCTGGCAATTCTTTACCCGCACGCACCGCCACCGCCACGCCAGAACGAACCAAGTCCACGCGACTGCCGGGCGCGACGACGCCCGCCACGATCAGCTTGTCTATGGCGTCAGAAGCAAGAATCACCACATCAAACGCCTCGCCTGCCTGCACCCGTTTGGCGGCATCAACGCCACCCACCGATTCAATCGAGACGGTGTGACCGGAGCGCTCCGTAAACGAGTTCGTCAATTCGGCCAGAACCTGTCGGGTGGCCATTGAGGAGATGCCGGTGAGGTGGATCGGCTGCCCGTGGGTATTGGCGGCGACGTCAGAAGAGTTGGGCATGGCGAAATTGTAGGAAGAGGAAGCAGGCTTGGTCTCTCGCTATCGGACTACCTGATATGCATATTTTAGATAACATAGAACGTACTATTAAAAAAACAAGCATCTTGGTCGAAGCCTCCCGTGGATCTGAAGCAAATCGAATCTTTCGTTCGCGTCGCGGAGCTGGGCAGTTTCACCCGGGCGGCGGCCGTGCTCGGCATTGCGCAGCCACTTTTGTCGCGCAACGTGCGTCAGCTCGAAGTTGAGCTACGGCAGACGTTCCTGCTGCGCAATGGTCGCGGCGTCACGCTCACCGACGCCGGCCGCGTTCTGCTCGAACACGGTCGAGGCATCCTGCATCAGGTGGCGCTGGCGAAAGAAGAATTGGGTCGCGTGCGCGGTGCGCTGGCAGGTCGCGTTGCGATTGGGCTGCCGACAAGCCTCGCCCGCGTGCTGACGGTGTCGCTCACGCGAGCGTTTCGCAGCCGCATGCCCGACGCAACGATTTCGATCTCCGAGGGCCTGTCGACCACACTGCAAGCGGGCCTGATCAGTGGTCGCCTTGACGTAGTGGTGCTCTACAACGCGCAGCGAGCCACCGAAATCGATCTGCTGCCGCTGACTGAGGAAGAGCTGGTGCTGGTCAGCGCGCGACCGCCGGGGCTCGCCGAAGACCCGCCGCCGGGGCCCATCTCGCTTAAAGACCTCGCAGCGTTCCCCCTCGTGATCCCAAGCCGCCCGAACGCGATTCGCATGCATGTGGAGGCGGCGATGGCGGGCATCGGTTGCCGCCCCAACATCGCGCTGGAAATCGACGGCGTGTCGGCCATTCTCGATCTGGTCGCCGATGGTGCCGGCAGCGCCCTGCTCTCGCGCAACGCCGTGGCCAGCTCGATCAACCCGTCAGCGTTTGCCGTGCGTGCCGTCTGTGACCCGCCGCTGCGGACGCGACTCTCCATCGCTACCAGCGCGCTGCGTCCAACGACGCTGACGCAGAAGGCGACGATGTCATTGCTGTCGAAAATGATCTGCGATTTGATTCCGCCGACGGCGGTGTAGAACCCGTTGCGATCACGATGCCGCAACGATCTCGGCGCTTGCCCTGCGTGTGTGCTTTCTGCGGAAAACGCCACTGATATTAGGCTTACCGCTAAGAAATGCCGATTGTCGATATAGCGACTTAAAGTGGGCTTAGCCCAATTTGAATGGGCGTCTCGATAAAAAGCTGTTGGTCATTTGTGTAATCGATTCGCGTTTTTCTGGCGAAAACGGGAGTGGTAACGCCCCGTCGCCGATCATCAATCGCCAACGATCCTGCTCGACACCGCGAACAATGCGCGAAAGTTGTTTCATTGGCAAATCAGGTGCAGGCTTACGTGCATTGAGTTCCGCCTGTTCCTGATGCGGAGCTGCCTCTTCCTCATTCAAATCTCCGGCAGCAACGTTGTGACGCGCGGAAACGGGTAAATGTCTGCGATCACCAGAGCGTAGTTCGCGTCGAGCTTTGGTTGCAGCAGGATGAGCGCTGCGATGCGGCGGGCCATGTTTTGCACTTCGGTCAATTCCTCCGGCTTGAGCGCGCGCCCGAGCACGCGATGTTCGCGATAACTCAGCCACTTCTTCATGACCTGATAGCCGCCCATCGTGAACTCCCACACCGGCAACGGAATGTTTTTCCAGTAAGCGGTGTCGTTCAAATACACGTCTGCGGTTTGCCACGGCGCATCCACCGCGCCCGTCACAACCGATTCGCCCTGAGCTGAGCGAAGGGCTTGCTGGAATGCAGCATCCGTGTCCGTGTCCAGCAACGCCCGCACCTCAGTTTTGCCACGACCCGGCATCGTCGCCTCCTCTTTGCCGAGAATGCCCCACCCAGCCGTGACTTTGAACTCGTCGGCTTGAAGGCCACCGCCGCCCACCTTTGACGGCATGCCGATGGTTTTTAACTCGGAACGAATGCTGCCTGTAGTGACGCCGTTGACTGGAGCTTCTGTGTCTAGCAATGCCGCGATTTCGCGACCGAGTTCGGCGGACGCGAGCAGCGCTTCGCGTGCGGCTGGGAGTGGGATGTGCGGCCAGTCGAAACGG
>JBBRVM010000440.1:0-3660 GCA_038246865.1 Burkholderiales bacterium | reverse complement strand
CTGTGGGCCGGGCGCAAGCTTTGTGACGGGACAGGTTCTGTACATCGATGGTGGTCTCACAGCTACCCAGTAGTCAGCTACGTAGTGAAACAATCGCAACGCACACAAAACCATTCACGAATCCCCTAAGCATCACATCATGACCGCTCCTGTTCCTTTCACATCAACCGCCGATGTCACCCACTACATCAACGGACGCACTGTTTCCGGCACCAGCGGCAGGTCGCAGCCGGTTTTCAATCCAGCTACGGGCAAGGTGCCACGCAAGGTTCTGCTCGCTACTGTGGACGACGTGAACACGGGAGTTGCCGCAGCAAAGAAGGCATTCCCGGCTTGGGCCGATACGCCGCCGATTCGCCGCGCTCGTGTGCTGAACAAATTCCTCGCGTTGCTAAACGAGCACAAGGATACGCTAGCTGCGATGATTACCGCCGAGCACGGCAAAGTATTCACCGATGCGCAGGGCGAGGTTTCGCGCGGCATTGATATCGTCGAATTCGCTTGCGGCATCCCGCAGCTGCTTAAGGGCGATTACACCGATCAAGTCTCAACCGGCATCGACATCTGGACGCTGCGCCAGCCGTTGGGCGTTGTCGCTGGCGTCACTCCGTTCAACTTTCCGGTCATGGTGCCGATGTGGATGTTTCCAGTGGCGATTGCCTGCGGCAACTGCTTCATTCTGAAGCCTAGCGAACGTGATCCCTCACCCAGCATTTTCATGGCCGAGCTGCTCACGCGAGCGGGCTTGCCTGATGGTGTTTTTGGCGTGGTTCAGGGCGATAGAGTCGCAGTGGATGCGCTGCTCGCGCATCAAGACGTGAAAGCGTTGTCATTTGTCGGTTCAACGCCCATCGCGCACTACATCTACGAAACTGGCGCGCATTACGGTAAGCGAGTGCAAGCGCTCGGTGGCGCAAAAAACCACATGGTCGTGATGCCCGACGCCAATCTTGAACAGGCCGTTGACGCATTAATTGGCGCCGCCTACGGTTCAGCCGGTGAGCGCTGTATGGCCATCAGCGTTGCAGTGCTGGTGGGCGACGTTGCCGAGAAGATCGTGCCGAAGCTGGCCGAGCGTGCACGCGCTCTGAAGATCAAAAACGGCATGGAGCTGGATGCCGAAATGGGCCCGATCGTGACCACGCAGGCGCTGGAGCGCATTGAGGGCTATATCGACATCGGCGTGACCGAAGGTGCAGAACTGGTTGTCGATGGGCGCGGCACAAAGGTGGAAGGCCATGAGAACGGCTTCTTTACCGGTGGCAGCCTGTTTGATCACGTTACCCCAGACATGCGCATCTACAAAGAAGAAATTTTTGGCCCGGTTTTGGCCTGTGTGCGTGTAGACGACCTTGCGGCGGCTATCGAGCTGGTCAATGCCCATGAGTTTGGCAACGGCGTTGCCTGTTTCACCAACGACGGCAACGTGGCGCGCGAGTTTTCGCGGCGCATTCAGGTGGGCATGGTGGGCATCAATGTGCCGATTCCCGTGCCGATGGCCTGGCACGGTTTCGGCGGCTGGAAGCGAAGCCTGTTCGGCGACACGCACGCTTACGGCGAAGAGGGCGTACGCTTCTACACCAAACAAAAGAGCATCATGCAGCGCTGGCCGGAGAGCATCGGCAAAGGAGCAGAATTTGTGATGCCGACAGCGAAATAATGCTTCAATGAATTAAGAAATAGTGCGACGTTTTCCAACGCATTCTGCGGGTGGAAGCAAGTTGCCGTTAGTTGTAAATCAACCCGAAAACACAAGGAGAGGCAAATGAATAAACGCAATGTTTTAGGTCTGTGCGCCGGTCTACTGACCCTGAGCGCAGCCTGTTTTACGGCTCAGGTAGCGGCGCAAGCGAAGGTCGTCTGGAAGGCGTCGGACGTCCATCCGCTCGGCTATCCGACAGTCGAGGCGATTGTGCGTATGGGCAAAAAACTTGAAGCCCAGACCAACGGTCGGATCTCGATTCAGATGTATCCGTCCATGCAGCTCGGTGGCGAGAAGGAAATGATCGAGCAGGCGCAGGTCGGCGCGCTGAACATCGCGCGAATTTCGGTCGGGGCGATGGGGCCGGTGGTGGATGATTTGAACGTGTTCAACCTTCCGTTTATCTTCCGCGACGAAGCGCATATGCGCAAAGTCATCGACGGTCCGATTGGTGCCGAACTATTGGAAAAGATCAACAGCAACCCCGCATCACGCATCGTCGCACTTGGCTGGATGGATGCGGGCGTGCGGAATGTCTATGGCAAAAAACCGGTGGTGGTTCCAGCCGATTTAAAGGGCCAAAAAATCCGCATGATGGGCAACCCGATCTTTGTCGAAACCATGAATGCGATGGGCGGCAGCGGTGTGGCGATGGGCTTCAACGAGCTCTACAGTGCGCTCGAAACAGGCGTTGTTGATGGCGCTGAAAACAATCCGCCTACCTTGCTCGCACAAAACCATTATCTCGTGAGCAAGGTATACAGCCTGACAGGCCATCTCATCATTCCGGAAATTTTCATCTTCTCGAAGCGCACGTGGGACGGTTTGTCCGCTGACGACAAAGCCCTGCTGAAAAAGCTCTCGCGCGAGACGCAGATGGAGCAACGCAAACTGTGGGACGAGAAAACCGCCACCGCTGAGGGCGAGCTCAAAGCCAAAGGGGTGCAGTTTGTGACAGCTGACAAAGCAGCGTTCTACAAGGCAACCCAGCTTATCCGTGACAAGTACGGATCGAAATACGCGGCACTGCTGAAGCGCATCGAAGACACGAAATAGCCTCTCGTAGAGTGGGCACGGCGTGCCCACCGTTACCGCACCTTCAATATTCGCCTCTGAAGTTCAATCAGGGCGGGGGAGAACTCATATGAATTTCAAAGCAGGGTACGTACGCGCCATGGAGCAGCTGTACCTGGCGTGCATCGTCGTGTCCGCTACCGCGCTGGTGCTCATCACGCTGGTCATTCCGTACGGTGTGTTCATGCGCTACGTGATGAACTCCGCAGCCAGCTGGCCGGAGCCCTTTTCGGTGCTTGCGATGGTGTTGTTTTCGTTTGTCGGTGGCGCCGCAGCCTTTCGCGCGAACGTCCACATTTGCGTACAAATGCTGACTGACGCCGTGAATCCGGCGTTTCGTTTCTGGCTGCTGAAGCTCGCCGATTTGGGCATGATCGCCATGGCGCTGTTCATGGTGATTCACGGTGCGCAACTCGTCCAGATTACCTGGGGACAAACCATCGCAGAATTCCCGTCGCTGTCGGTTGGTGTTACCTATTTGCCCATTCCGTTGGGCGGACTCTTCACGCTGCTCTTCATCATCGAGCGGCTGTGGACTGGTGCGCCGCCGCCAGAATCTGCGATGTATCGCGATCAACCGCTGGCAGATTGAGCAGACGATCATGATTGAAGTTCTCATTCTTCTCGGGTCGTTCACGGTGCTCTGCATGATCGGCATGCCGGTCGCCTACACCCTTGGCCTCGCCGCCATCCTCGGCGCGCTGTGGATTGACGTGCCACTGGAGGCGGTGATGATCCAGATATCTAGCGGCGTGAATAGTTTCTCGTTGCTGGCAATCCCGTTTTTCGTACTCGCTGGTGCCATCATGGCCGAAGGCGGCATGGCGGTTCGGCTGGTTAATCTGGCGAGGATCTTTGTTGGTTCTGTTCGCGGCGGTCTGGCG
>JBBRVM010000439.1:0-3666 GCA_038246865.1 Burkholderiales bacterium | reverse complement strand
TGGCATTGAGTGGCGCGCAGTAGACCATCACGAGATTGAAAACTCGCCGCTCACGCTTCTGGTGGGCGACGATACGGAGCGTGCGCTGCACGACGTTGGCATCGAAGCCGCTGCTGTCGTCGTGGCGGGTACCGACAACGACGCCACCAATCTCGCGATCACTACGCTGGCACGGCGTGCCAACCCAAAAATCTTCGTTGTCATCCGTCAAAATCATATTGCTGATGGCGTGCTCATTCGCGCTGCGCGCGCCGATCTCGCGTTCGTGCAGGCGGATCTCATGGTGCATGAATGCCTGCAATTAATCACCGTGCCGCTGCTACGCATACTGCTAAAGCGCATGGCTGAAGAAGGCGCACGCAGCGCCACCCACATACTGGAAACGATTCAGGATTCTCTCGGCACGCTTTCACCGCTGGCGTGGACGTTCCACTGCGATGTCATGCAACCCGGCATGTTCGCCGCGCTATTTCAGAACAATGGACAACCGTTCCGCATCAGCTATCTGCAGACCGACCCTGGAACCGGCAACGAACCACTGGCATGCATCCCGCTCATGCTGATCCGTCACGGTGTTATCGGCGTGCTGCCCGAGTCCGAAACCGCCTTACAACCCGGTGATCACGTTCTTTTCGTCGGCGATGAGCGAGCGCAACGCATGCAGCAGCGCTACCTCACAGAGGTCAGCACAGTTCAATTTGTACTCAGCGGCGTGGAAGTTCCGAGAAGTTGGTTGTTTCGCTATCTTCTGCAGCGGAGTCAAGAGCGGCAAGCGCGCGAGGGTAAATCTGAGCGTCGCGCCTGAGCCTCGTGCTTTTGGCAGATCGCACCAGATTCAGCTTCAGCTTTATGTTGGAATCCCTATTTATATGGGGATGACAGAGAAATTGTGGATAAGTCGACTCTCGAATAATTTGATGAGCAGATTGTCTTTAGCCCAATAAGAACAATCATTTCCAACGGTAGCAACGCTAAAGTTGTTGCGCGCCATGCAGGGGCAGATTTTCGCGGCCATTGAGATTAACCGCAACAATGAGCGCGACCCGGGCGCGCGAGGCTGCCCGCAGAAAGCAATTGAGTTTTCTCGATCCACAAAAGCGCTTTTTTGTACGTTTAATATAAATTATGTACAATAACGCCGATGAAAACTCTTCCACTGAATGTCTTCCGCGCACAACTCGCCGCTACGCTGGACAAGGTTCTGGCGGGAGAGCGCGTTCAGGTTACGCGGCATGGCGTTGCGATCATCGAGTTGCGACCATTGCAGCCGATCAAGGCGGAGTCAGTGCCTCGGTGGCAGCGTCCGATCAAACGCCAATCGCTCGCGAAAAATGCCGTGGCGATGAATCCTGTCCTCGCCGAACGTGACGGGCAGGAGTTTTAGTGCGCACAGCAATTGACACGTCCGCACTGATCAAACGCTACATCACGATACAAGGCGGTGAAGAACTGGCAGCGCTACTGGCAAACGCAACCTCGCTTCACATCGCACCGCATTGCCGCGTCGAAATGCATTCTGCGTTCAACCGACTGCGACTCACAAAACAAATGTCCGCTGCAGCCTGTGGAGCAGCGCTAGCAGAGTTTGAGCAAGATTTAGGGGATTTGCAGGTTACGCCGTGGAGCGCAGAGATCGAAGACGCCGCGATCAAGATGCTGCCGAATTCGAATTTGCGCGCGATGGATGCGTTGCATGTTGCGGCTGCGTTTGCCGCAGAGGCAGAGCAATTCATCACGTCGGATGAGCGTCAGGCACAAGCGGCGAAACGAGCTGGGATTGCCACAGAATTTATCCATTAGCCCATCAGAAGACCAGTCGGGCGATTTATGCAACACGTCGAAGATATCAAAGCTGCTTTCAAGTCGGACACATTCCAGACATGGATCAAATCAGCCATCACACACGTACCTGAACTGAAGCATGAGGGTATCGTCTGCACAGCCCTTGCCGCAGCGCTTAACCAGAAAAAGAAGGTGGCACTAAGGGAGCATCGACAGTCAAGTTCAAAAGGCCATCGGCGATTCGATATCTTCTTAGACGGCACGACATCGCTTAAAGCAAAGTACCACCTTGATTTCGATATTGCCTCCATCCAGAAAGCACAGCTCAAGCTCACTGAACTAAGGAGGAAATTTGCCGTATTAAACAAGTACGGATCTTGGAGTGCGGGGGAAGCGGTACTCTTTGAGTTAGCGCGCCTTGACAGTTCCTACTTCCTTTGGTCGGTATGTTGCCGGGGCCTGGCCCCTCCAGATGGAACTTGTATGCGTGGCGCCAGCATCAACTGGATAAATCGACTGAACGGCGAAGACGCGCTAAATCCGAATATGTACGTCAGGAATGAAATCCAGAAATTCATCACATGGACTTCTGAAAACTTTCGCGGCATAGAGGGAATAACCTTGGAAACGGTTGCCGCCGAAGGCACAATGCTCCTCAGCACTCTTTTCGTTCGTCGAGAAAATAGCGATGCCTAGCTCGAGCGTTAGGATGTGTGTCGCAATGTTGTTACGCTGCGATTGCGACTCTGAACAACATAGGAGCTCCGCGACGTGGCCACTAGGTGCAATGGGGTAGCACCATACCGATCACGGGGAGGCGACCCACTCTAAGGGCGCAAGGTCTTCAGAAATGGGCTCTCGTTACACCCCAAACACAATCTCCCCACCCCGCGCCTCAACCTCAATGGTCGACCCCGGCAAGAACTTACCCGCGAGCAATTCCTTCGACAGCGGGTTTTCCACTGACTGCTGGATCGCGCGTTTGAGCGGACGTGCACCGTAGACCGGGTCGAAGCCAGCTTCGCACAGCACATCAAGCGCCGACTCGGACACTTCGATCTTGAGATCGAGCTTGGCGAGGCGTTCTTCGAGGCGCTTCAACTGAATGCGGGCGATGCCTTTAATGTTGTCGCGGCCGAGCGCGTGGAAGACCACGATCTCGTCGATGCGGTTGATGAACTCGGGGCGGAAATGGTCTTTCACCTCGGCCATCACCGCGATTTTCACCAACTCCGGCGGTGAATCAATCATCGCCTGAATCTTGGTACCTCCGAGATTGCTGGTCATGATCATCACGGTGTTTTTGAAGTCCACCGTGCGGCCCTGACCGTCGGTCATGCGACCATCGTCGAGCGCCTGCAACAGCACGTTGAAAACGTCGGGATGCGCCTTCTCAACCTCATCAAACAGAATCACGCTGTAGGGTTTGCGACGGACCTGCTCGGTAAGTTGTCCACCTTCGTCGAAGCCGACGTAGCCGGGCGGCGCGCCGATCAGGCGCGCAACGGAATGCTTCTCCATGTATTCCGACATGTCGATGCGCACCATCGCCGCTTCGGTGTCGAAGAGCGTCTCGGCGAGCGTCTTCGCGAGCTCGGTTTTGCCGACGCCCGTCGGGCCGAGAAACAGAAAGCTTCCAACGGGCCGGCGCGGGTCCTTGATGCCGCTGCGCGCGCGGAGAATCGCCTCGGTCACCAGCGTGACCGCCTCGTCCTGGCCGACCACGCGCTCGTGCAGCACGCTCTCGAGCCGGAGTAATTTGTCCTTCTCGCCTTCGACGAGCCGCGTGACGGGCACGCCGCTCCACTTCGAGACGATTTCGGCAATCTCCTCTTCGGAAACCTCCTCTTTGAAGAGCGTCGTTTCCGTGTCGCGGCCTTTTTT
>JBBRVM010000438.1:0-3689 GCA_038246865.1 Burkholderiales bacterium | reverse complement strand
CGGTGAGATTTGTGTGATCGAAGCCAGCACTTTGGTGTTGCCGCTCGCCTCATACTTTGTCAGCACCCGCGACAGGACGGCCGAGTTGTAATAAATGATCGCATTGGCGATCAGCCGCGCGCATTGGTTGGTGATCTCGATTTCGATGTCAGTGCGCCCGGTCATTTCCTTCTTGCCGCCGACCTGAGCAATGGCCGAGCGCAGCTGGTGGTAGGACTCGATGCGGTTCTGCGAGCGATGCACTCTACGTTCCAGTTGCGGGTCGCGCAGGTAGCGCAGCGTGTAGATGCTGCGCACCAGCTTGTCGAATTCGAAGACCGCGCGGCGGGTCGGGTTCGGAGCGGTGTAGGTGCATAGCTTCCTGATCAGCGTGCCCTGGGTCATCTCCTTGAGGCCCAACGTAGCAACGATCTGATCGACATTGGCTTTCTCGCTGATGATGAGTTGCCGATCTATCTGACCAACTGGCCGAATCAGGCACTTCTCGTACTGCGCCACATCTTGGGCGCAGTGCAGCTCGGTCAATTGACCTTCCATGTCCGTGAAGCGCGGCTCAAAGCGCAGGCCGAACCATTGCAGGATGGCGAAGTTGGCCTTGTTGACGCTGTGCATGTCGCCGGTGATCGCAGTCGGCACGACGTCCGAAGTGTTGCGATACCAGATGTCGAACACATGGTGGCCTTCGTAATCGTGCGCGCCGATCAGATAGCCGTTTAGCGGTACGTGGTTGCACAGCAGCGTGTAGGCGACCACGCCCCTGCCGCGTCCGAAGTATTTGCGCGAGTAGCGCGCCTTCACGGTCGGTCGCTCGACGCCGAATTTCTGACCATCGACGGCACCGTACAGTGCGTCAAGGTCGAACGAGTAATGCGGAAAGATCGGCAGCGCCGCGATCGCGTTGCTGATGCGGTCGTTTGCGGCATACAGCGAAGCTTGGCGCAGGTACTGCTGGTAGGTTGTCTCCAGTACGTGGTACGGGATATCGCTGGTGCGGGCCATGACGTGATTGCCGTGGTTCATGGCCTGCGCGATGATGACGGCCATCAAGCTGTGTGTGTCGGCCACCTTCTTAGCGTAGCGCGGCTGCAACGGCGTCAGCGCCGACAGAAACTGGCACTGGCCGTTGACGAAACGGAGGACATCAGCGACATCGCAGAACGGCAGTTGCTCGTAGAACATCTGCTCACATGCCCTTTTATTTTCCCCTTTTGGCCTGCGCCACGTTAATTTCTGCGTGCGCTTGTCGTACTCCAGATGCGTCAGCTTGCCCTTTTTCAGCTCGCGGTCGAACGCCAGCCATTGTTTGTGCAGCTCCGCGCCCAGCCTGTCGAGCTGCGCCTCGACAGGCTGCTGGAGGAACGGGATATGCATCTGCGCGAGCACGCCGGCCTTCTCGTCCAGCGAAACCAGTTCGTGCGAGAAATGTCGGTGTTGCGGGCTGTCGTCGATGTAGATTTCGCCAGACCTCAGCCGCTTCCTGATCTGTCGGTACAGCCAAAATTCGTAGCGGTCGGCATGCAGTCCGATCGGCTCGTCGTCGGAAGCGAAGTCCAACAGGTGCGAGCGTAGCCTTTTCGGTAGCGTGGCCGCCGGGCACTCGGCAAGGGGTCGTTGCGACAAGCGCTGCTGTTTGGCGAATGCGCCTTTAGCCCAGGTAAGCGCTGTGAGCCATGGGCTGTCCAGGGCGATACTGGCGAAGTCGAGCGTGACGTACAACGGCCGTAGGTGGCGGCGGATGCGTTCGGCCAGACCATCAACGGCTTGCCAGTGCAACGCCAGTTTGCCAACCGGCTTGATGCTCATACGCTGCGCGGTGCTGTGCAGTGTGTCCCTGGACATGATTTTGAAGGCACGCTGGCGCACTTCACCGAACGGCGTCGGATCGGCCACACTATCGTCAACGTACAGTGAGAGCAGGCGGCCAATCTGTGGCGTTTCCTGACGGGGTCGAACCTGCTCGGCGACGAATACCTCCTTTGCGCCCGCGCTGCTCTCGTCCTCCAACTGCTTCATGTGATAAGCCATCGCATCGACCAGGTTGTCGGTGAGCTGCCGATAGCGCTGCCAGGCGTAGCACAGCAGGTAGAGATGGGTTTGATCCGCCTTAAGGTTGCGCAGGTCGTGGACGGTGTAGAAATTCGCCAGGCTCGCGTGGTACAGCAGGTTCTGCTGCGAGATGCCCAATTTAGGCAGCAACGCTTTGGCGATCGCGTGAAACGGTTCCAGCGTGACGCGCTTTTCGCGCTCACGAGCCATCTGACGCCATCTGAAGTTCTTGGCGTCCTGCCGCAATGCGGCCAGTTCCGACAGTGTGCCGTCTCGAACCAAGAGTTGGGCCAGCGCCGCCTTGGCCGCGCCATCCAGTACCTCCGCTAGCAGTCCACCCAGCCGCTGACGCTCGGCGGAGAGCGTTACGCTGATCAGCTCTTGCAAAGTGGTGTAGCCAGGCCGGACGATTTTGTGTTCGTTGAGCCAAACGATTAGCTCGGCGGCGATGAATCCCGGCGTGACCTCGCGGCGCACGATCTGCTCGGCCTGCTGCGCGAGCTGCGGCAGAAAGTCTCCCGCCCACAATTGGTAGCCGCACAGCTCGGCGACCCGCTCGCGCTGGCTATAGTGCTCATGTTTGGTGATCGATTTCTGCTCGAACGCCTCGCCGTTGAAATAGCAGTTCAGCACAAAGGCGAAATCGTCCTCAACCTCGCTCAACTCGAAGCGGAAGAAGGCATGCTTGGCCTTGAAATAGCCAATCTGCAAGACGCAATAGATCTGCGCAAGAAGTCCTGGTCGGCGCGCCGCGAGCGCTAGCTCAGTCTCGGAGAGGGCCAAGTATTGCAGCCGCTGGGCGTCATCGAAGTCCGGGAGGCCATACAACGCTTGCTGCTCGGCCTCCGAAAGAACAGCCAATCGCTCGCTGTTGGCAATCATTGCGATATCGCCCCACGGGAGCCCGTCCAGCCGATCCGTGCCAAAGTCTCGATCAAGGTGGTGCGCTTGACACCGAAATTGCGGCACACGGCCGCTTTCGACATGCCACCGTTCAGCGCGGCGATGATGCCGTCCAGCCTCCCGCCGGTAATTGCCTGCGGTCGCCCGCCAATCCGTCCGCGTCGCCGGGCGGCAGCCAGACCCGCGACGACACGCTCCTGGATCAAGGCACGCTCATATTGTGCGAGTGCGCCGAACGCATGAAACAGTAGCTCACCCGATGCCGTGGTGGTGTCCATGCCTTCGGTCAGCGAGCGGAACGCTACCTGCTTGTCCTTGAGCATGTTCACAATGGCGAGCAGGTGCGACAGCGAGCGGCCGAGTTGGTCCAGCTTCCAGACAACCAGCATGTCGCCGGGACGCACGAATTCCAGAGCTTGACCCAAAGCGGTTCGGTCGTCCTTCGCGCCCGAGGCGCGATCCTCGTACAAATGGCGAGCGTCGACGCCTGTCGCCCGCAGCGCGTGGCGTTGCAAGTCCGTGCTTTGCCGGTCGGAATCCGACGAAACACGCACGTAACCAACCAACATAGTCAGATTATTATCAAAAACAGATTTCCGGATGGAAGAACATAGCGACAAGGTTTTCCGTATGCTTTCAAGTGGGTTGAATGGGCGCTTTTGTTGCTCGTTGCCCCTGTGTCGCAAAACAGGTGTTTTACGACACTAGGTTTGCCGACCGGAAGAATGAAGTTATACTCG
>JBBRVM010000437.1:0-3713 GCA_038246865.1 Burkholderiales bacterium | reverse complement strand
GCATGCATCTGCGTGGGCGTACACAGAATTACGGCGTCAACGTCTTTGAGGGCAAGGCTGTCAGCGAGATCGGTAGTGACGTGACCGATGCCATAAATCGCCGCCGTTTCTTTTGTTTTTTCGAGATCGCGGCTGACCAGTGAAATCACTTCCACCCCGTCGATCAGCTTGATCGCGTCGAGGTGTTTGGTACCGAATGCACCAGCGCCAGCAAGCGCCACTTTGATCGTTTTGGTCATTTAATTATTCTCCAGAATCAGGTGGCCGACAGCCGTATTCGATGCGGGCACATGGTAGAAACGGTGCTTGACGGCTGGAGCGTTGTCCGACATCGCGCCACGCGCAACAAGCCACATCACAAGCTCAATCCCTTCCGAACCCGCCTCACGCACGTACTCAATGTGCGGCACGCTCGCTAGCCCGTCAGGGTCAGCAATCAGCCGGTCAAGAAATGCGTTGTCCCATTCGCGATTGATGAGCCCAGCGCGCGGCCCCTGCAGTTGATGACTCATACCGCCAGTGCCCCAAATGTGAACATTGAGCGGCTGATCGTAGGACTCCACGGCCTTGCGAATCGCCTTGCCCAGGTTGTAGCAACGACGACCGGACGGCACCGGATACTGCACCACGTTCACCGCGAACGGAATCACCGGGCATGGCCATTCGAACTTGTCCGCTGGCGGCTGCCCACACATGAGCGACAGCGGCACCGTGAGGCCGTGATCGACATCCATCTTGTTAACGATGGTGAGATCAAAATCATCCTGGATGACCGACTGTGCAATGTGTGACGCCAGATCAGGATGCCCCTTCACTACCGGCACCGGGCGTGGCCCCCAGCCCTCGTCGGCGGGCTGGTATTCGTCGGCACAGCCGATGGCAAATGTCGGGATCATCTCCAGACTGAACGCTGTGGCGTGGTCGTTGTAAACCAGAAAAATGACGTCCGGTTTGTTGTCCTTCATCCACTGCTTTGAGTAGTCGTAGCCTGCGAACACCGGTTGCCAGTAAGGTTCCCCTGTCTTGCCGAGATCCAGCGCCGCGCCGATGGCGGGAACGTGTGAGGTGAATACGCTGGCCGTGATGCGTGCATGCGTTTGCTTGCCCTCCATGATCAGAGACTTCCCTGCGCGGTTGAGCTGCCTTGCGGCTGCCGGTGTTTCTGCGCGCTGCCGTCTTCACCGATAAATCGATTGCCCTCAACCGAGCGGCCACCACCAATCATCATATTGCGATATTCCTCTTCAGTCATGCCGGTCATGCTGCCTGCCATTTGCTGAAAACTTTTGCCATGCGTCGCGCCGAGTTTGGCCAGAAAATAAATGTTGCCGCCGAGGCTGATGCACCAGTTCAGATTGCGGGCCAGCGCGGCCTGTTTCTGCTCTTCGCTCATCGGCCATTCGTCGAGATACACACGCTCATTCGCCTTGAAGCGCTCGCGATTTTCGTGCTTCATGAGCGACATGCAAAACTGGTTCAACCAGTAGCCCTTGCGCGATTGCTCGGCATCAAAAATCGTCGTGCCGGGTACGTCGAGATAAGGTTTTTCGAGTGCCATTTATTTCTCCTCCGGCCAGTACAACCGCATTGGATTTGTAACAAGTAATTTGCGTTGCAACTCTGGCGTCGTCGCGACATGTGGAATGAAGTCCACCAGCAAGCCATCATCGGGCATGTGATCTTTCAGGTTCGGGTGCGGCCAGTCGGTGCCCCACAACACGCGATCCGGAAAGGCGTCAACGATGCGCTTCGCAAACGGAATCACGTCAACATAGGCGTTCTGTTCGCCATTCAGAGCTTTCGGCCCGGTGACCGACAAACGCTCAGGGCAACTCACCTTCGACCAAACGTTCGCATGCTCGCGCATGAACCTGACGAACAACTCAAACTCCGGGCCGTCGACGGGCTTTGTCACGTCAGGACGCCCCATGTGATCAACCACGACAGTCGTCGGCAGCGCCGTAAAAAAGTCCCACAGCTCGGGCAGATCAACCGCTTCGAAATAGATGACGACATGCCATCCGAGCGGCGCAACACGACTGGCGATTTCGAGCAATTCTTCCTTCGGCGTGAAGTCGACGAGGCGCTTAACGAAATTGAAGCGCACGCCGCGAACGCCTGCGGCATGCATGTCGTGCAGCTCTTTATCGGTCACGCTGCGTCTGACAGTTGCGACACCCCGCGCCTTGCTATTGCTGTGAACTAGCGCATCAACCATCGCACTGTTGTCAGCGCCGTGGCAAGTTGCCTGCACGACGACATTGCGGGCAAATCCCAAATGATCACGCAGCGCATACAACTGCGCATTGGACGCGTCGCAGGGCGTGTACTTGCGCTCCGGTGCGAACGGAAATTCATCGCCGGGGCCGAACACATGGCAATGCGCATCCACTGCTCCGGCGGGCACTCTGAATCTGGGTTTCGACGGGCCGGAATACCAGTCCACCCAGCCGGGAGTTTTAGTGAATTCCATATCGCTTTCCTAGTGACTTAGTCGATGTATTTCAGACCCGCTTTTTCAAGCGGCTCACGCATCTTGTACATGTCGAGCCCGAGCACTCCAGCCGCCAGCTTGGCGCGCTTCTCCCCTTCAAACGATTCGCGCGCTTCGGCAGCGTCGGCAACCTGCTGCGCGACAGCGGCGGGCACCACGACAACGCCATCCACGTCGGCAATCACGACGTCACCCGGATTCACCAGCGCGCCAGCGCAGACGACTGGAATATTCACGGAACCAAGCGTCGCCTTGACCGTGCCCTTCGAGCTAATCGCACGGCTGAACACCGGGAACGGCATCTCGCTCAAATCTTTCACGTCGCGACAGCCACCGTCGATGATGAGTCCGCGCGCGCCGCGTGCTTTGAATGACGTCGCGAGCAGGTCACCAAAGAACCCGTCTTCGTTGTCCGTGGTGCACGCAGCAACGGCAACGTCCCCCACCTGCAATTGCTCAGCGGCAACGTGCATCATCCAGTTGTCGCCCGGTTGCAAGAGCACAGTCACTGCCGTGCCGCACATCTTCGCGCCGGGATAGATCGGACGCATGTAATTCTTCATGAGTCCAACTCGGCCCATCGCCTCGTGAATCGTTGCGACACCGAAGCGTGACAATTTTTCGACCGCCGCTTTATCGGCGCGGACGATGTTGCGTTTCACAACGCCCAATTGATTGAGTGGAAGTTGCGACATGGTCATTTGCCCTTTGCTTCTAGTGCGGTATCGAGCCGCGAGAAAACGCGTCGCGCATTGCCTTCAAAAATCGCATGACGATCATCTGCTGAAATGTTTTTTGCGCTATCGACATAGCGCTTGGTGTCGTCAAAGTAGTGGCCCGTGTACGGATCAATGCCGCGCACTGCGCCAATCATCTCGGAGGCAAACAAAATGTTTTTGACCGGGATTACGGTGGTGAGTAAATCAATGCCCGGCTGGTGATACACGCAGGTATCGAAGAACACATTGTTGAGAAGGTGATCGTTCAAGCTCGGCTTCTTCATCATATCCGCCAGACCCCGGAAGCGGCCCCAGTGGTAGGGCGCAGCACCGCCACCGTGCGGGATGAGGAATTTGAGCGTCGGAAAATCCTTGAACAGATTTCCTTCGAGCAATTGCATGAACGCTGTCGTGTCGGCGTTGAGATAGTGCGCGCCGGTGGTGTGGAAACACGGGTTGCAACTGGTGCTCACGTGCACCATCGCGGGCAGATCGTACTC
>JBBRVM010000436.1:0-3716 GCA_038246865.1 Burkholderiales bacterium | reverse complement strand
TATTCCTCTGGTCGACGGCTGCTGTCAACGATACCCGTCGGGTAAGCGAAAAGTTCAGACAATTGGCGGGGCAACTGTTGTGCAACACCGACAGTGTTAGTAAGTGCGCCGACAGTGTTCGTTACAGAACCGACAGCGTCCATGAAGCCTCGTAAGAGCGCGCAAAGCCCTAAATAGTCGCCGCCCGCGACAGCGCCAATTCCGCGATCGCCGCGATATTGGCTAGACCGACGCGCACGAAGTTCGGTTCCCTTGCCGCCAAGGCGGTCAATGCTTCCGTTGCCGCAGTCGGAAACGGGTCGTCCGTCGCCAGCGCGATGATGTGCTCGTCTTGCGGAAACAACAGCGGTTTGCCGACTGCGCTGCGCCAGACTTCGAGCTTGGGCAGCGGTTCGCGCTTGTAGCCCTCGATCAGCACCAGATCGCACGGACTTAACCGCTCGAGCGCCTCGGCCAGACTCATCTCCGGCGCGCCGCGCAGCTCGTGCATGATCGCCCAGCGCTTGCCGCTGGAAATCATGACCTCGGTCGCGCCAGCCTCGCGGTGGCGATGCGAATCCTTGCCGATATGGTCGATGTCAAAGCTGTGATGCGCATGCTTAATCAGCGCGACGCGGACGCCGTCGGCGGCCAGACGCGCGATCACCTGCTCAATCAGCGTCGTTTTGCCGCTACCGGACCAGCCGGCGAACCCAAAAACTCTCTTACTCACAAAATCAATCCGTCACGCTTCACTGCTCACTGCTCACTGCTCACTGATTCTTGAATTCAGGCTTGCGCTTCTCGACAAAGGCGCGCATGCCTTCCTTCTGGTCCGCCAACGCGAATGTCGAATGAAATTCTCGGCGCTCGAAAGTCAAACCCTGCGCGAGCGTGGTTTCAAAGGCAGCATTGATGGTCTCTTTCACTTTCAGCACCGCTGGCAGAGAGAAGCTCGCAATCTTGCCGGCAGTCGCCATCACCTCTTCCATCAATTTGTCAGCCGGAACGACGCGCGCCACAAGGCCCGCTGCTTCCGCTTCCTGCGCAGTGACGAAGCGCCCGGTGAGGCACCACTCCATCGCCTTGGCCTTACCCACGGCGCGAGGCAAACGCTGCGTGCCGCCCATGCCGGGAATGGTGCCAATGGAAATTTCCGGTTGGCCAAATTTGGCGTTGTCGGCCGCGATGATGATGTCGCACATCATCGCGAATTCACATCCACCGCCGAGCGCATAGCCCGAGACGGCGGCGATTAGCGGCTTCCTTACGCTCTTTGCGGCTTCCCAGTGTTTGGTAATGTAGTTGTCGTTGTAGACCTTGGCGTACGTCCAGTCGGCCATCAATGCGATGTCGGCGCCCGCAGCAAAGGCCTTCTCATTGCCAGTGACAACGATGACATGCACATCGGGATCAGCGTCGAGCGCAGCGAGATGCCCCGCCAGCTCTTCCGCCAGCGCATCGTTCAACGCATTCATCACCTTAGGGCGATTGAACGTGATGAGGGCAACTTTGGCGGGTTGCGCTAATTTTTCAACGCGGACGAGAGAATCAGACATGGAGCAATTCCTTATTTAAAAGACTAAATTTTTTCAGCCGCGGCTAGGTGCGAGTTATCGTCCGCATCCAGGCGCCCGATACCACCAATGCGCGCCGCACCACCCGCCAGCCCGCCTTCAAGCATGCCCACGACGGATTCAGCAAACTGCGCGTAAGACAACGGGCCATCTGGCTTGAGCCACGTAAACGTCCAGTTAATCATGCCAAACACGCTCATGGTCAACACCTTGGCACGCGCACCGTCGACCTTGTAAGTCGCGGCGATCACATCGGCAAACGCCTGCACCACCGAGCGCTCCAGCGCAATCACCTGCTCGCGTTCGGCCGGTGGTAAAAACTTGACGTCATTGAGGAGCACGATATGCCGTGAGCGCGAGGTTTCATACTCGCGAACGAAGCGCCGCACCAGTTCCGCCAGACCCTCTTGCGCAGGCAACGCCAGCCGCGCGACCTCATGCACCAGCTGTTGCAGCCGTGTCATGTACTCATGCATCAGGTCGAACAGGATCGCGTCTTTTGCCGGATAGTAGTGATAGAGCAAACTCTTCGACACGCCACAGCGCGCGGCGAGTTCCGCCATTGTCGCCGACGGATACCCCGCCTCGGCGAAGGTGTCAGCCGAAATATTGAGAATGGTTTCTCGCTGAAGCGAGTGAGCAGATGAGGGGCCGCGGGGCATAGATGCATTCTAGGAGTTCAGCGTGCGCGGGCTCGTGGGAGCGGCTTTAGCCGCGATGGTTAAGGTTCAACCCATCGCGGCTTTAGCCGCTCCCACAAGGACGGCACTATCTTGCGTCGTAGCTAAGCTTCACCACCGGCGTGACCGGATGCGACTGGCAGGTCAACACAAAACCGCGATCCACCTCATGCTGCTCCAGTGTGTAGTTTGCGTCCATTCGCACTTCGCCTTCGAGCACCTGGGCTCGGCAGGTGCAGCACACGCCAGCCTTGCAGGCATACGGCACATCGATACCTGCGCGCAGAACGATGTCGAGCACCGACTCACCTCGATAAGGAACGACCAGCTCCCGCTCAATACCATCGGCAACGACCAGCACTTTCGCGCCATCGCCGCTACTCGCGTCTCTCTGCACGCGCGGCTGTGTACCAGCGGGAGCGCCAAACAATTCCTTATGAACATGCTCGGCTGGAATACCCGCATGTTCGCATGCGTCCATGCAAGACGTAATCATCTCGTTCGGGCCGCAGATATAAACGTGATCCAGTTTTTTCGCATCGATCAACGTAGCGAAAAGCTGACCCAGCTTCTCACCGTCGAGGCGACCGTTGGCAATCGGTGCATCCTGAGTTTCGCCGGAGAGCGTATGAATCAGCTGAAAGCGCGCCAGATGCTGGTCGCGTAAATCTTCGATCTGCTCTTTGAAGATGATGTCATTCACCCGACGGTTACCGTACACGAGGGTCACGTTCGTCGTGGGATGCTTTTCGAGCAGTGTCGTCAGGATCGACAGGGTCGGTGTGATGCCGCTTCCCGCGGCCAGCAGCAGCACATTGCGCGGCTCATCGCCAGCAGGCGGGTATTTGAAATGGCCGTCCGGTGGCAACACATCAATGGTTTCGCCAGCGCGGAGCAGCGCATGCGCCCATTGCGAGAACATGCCGTCCTCAACACGCTTGATCGCAACGCGCCATTCATTGTGAAGCGGCGCGGAGCACAGCGAATACGAACGGCGCAACTCCTGATCGCCAACTTCGGCGCGCAGTGTGACGTACTGACCCGACTGATACGCGAAGGCGTCTTTAAGTTCGTCAGGGATCGCGAACGCAACCGAAATGCAGTCTGCCGTTTCGCGCCGCACATCCTTGATGTCGAGAGGGTGGAAATGTTGAGCCATAATCAGATCACCAGACCGCGTCTGGATGTTGACGCGCCAGCGACTGCATTTCGGCGAGGAGTGCAACCCGATCTGGGTGCGTTGAATCTGGCGCGGACACGGTTTTTACAACAGGCACACGCAGCGTGGCTTCGTCGAACGCTGAAGTGACAACATTTACCCACGCTACTCGCCGCGCATCGCGCGCTGTTCCGTCAATTTCAACGTCGAACAGTTCGCCACAGTGGGGCCACAATGCACCGATCGCGGTTTCAATCCGTTGACGCGATTCAGGCGTGCCATCGCCAAAGCGAACAACCCAATCGTGCGCATGGCGGAGCT